>NZ_JAKKRH010000027.1:0-76519 GCF_025654465.1 Shewanella sp. SM101 | reverse complement strand
CCGTGACGGCAACGTTACTGGCAGCTGATGGCAGTGCCTTAGCCAACAAGTTGGTGCAATTTAGTTTAAGTAATGCGGCGTTAGGGTTATTTGACCCAGAAATTGGCTCTGTGCTGACTGACGCTAATGGTAAGGCAAGCATTAAGCTGAAGACCTTGAATATTCCAGGTGCGGGTTTTGTGTATGCTGACATAGTAGGTGTGGATGTCGCGCAAGCTTCATTGGGCGTCACCATGGCAGGCGATGGCGGGTCTTCTAAAGTGACCTTACAACTGACGGACAAGAATGGTAATCCAGCAGAGACTATCTCTACAGCTTTCTCCGGCAAGCTTAGGGCTACAGTTATTGGGTTAACTAAACCAGTGATTGTTACATTTGCATCGCCTATTGGTGATTTACCCGTGGTTACCGCAGTCACAAAGCTCATTAATAATGAATGGGTTGCTGTTGTTGATATTTTTGCGACAGATAAGTTGGGTGCAGGATTAGCGACAGCATCACTTGCTGATGGTGATGTTGGTGAAGCTATTGTTGTCGTTGGTGCGACTGACCTTAATATGGGCAGTGGTGATCCGTTTATAGATGGAGTTGCTAGCGTTAGCACAACGCAAATTTCTGCCGGTGGTACAGCTTCCGTCAGCGTCGCTATTAGGGATAATCTTGGCAATTTATACACTCAACCAGTTGCAGTTACCTTTAAATCAACATGTACTAGTCAAACACCTGCCAAAGCTGACCTAAGCTCACCTGTAACCACTATTAATGGTGTTGCTGAATCTCGTTATTTAGCCAAAGGATGTGAGGGGGATGACACAATAAATGTGTCTGCTAATACAGGTGGTTTGACTCTTTCTGCAACAGCATCTATCAATGTGTTACCAGCTAGCGCGGGCAGCATAGTGTTTGTTGATGCCAGGCCAGAAAACATTGGTATAAAAGGTACAGGTGGTAGTGAGTCCTCAACGTTACGCTTTAAAGTGTTAGATACCAATGGTAATCCTGTAGCTAACCGAGATGTCAGTTTTAAATTGAATAATCTGTCGGCAGGTTTGGGGTTAATTCCAAACTCGGCTAAGTCAAATAACGAGGGGTATGTGCAAACAGTGGTTAACTCTGGCACCGTTGCCGCCACAGTAAGAGTTACCGCGAGTATTGACGGTACAATCCCATTAATCTCTAGTCAATCCAATGTGCTTGTGGTTTCTACCGGTAAACCTGATCAAGATAGTTTCTCTTTATCTGCTTCAGAACTTAACATAGAAGGTTGGGAGCATGATGGTGCTCAAGTCACTATTACCGCCCGTTTAGCCGATGCCTTTAACAACCCTGTGCCTGATGGTACTGCTGTGGTGTTTACCGCTGAAGGTGGTTCGATTGACAGTTCTTGTCGAACTTCAAAAGGTGTATGCTCAGTGGTTTGGACCAGTCAGAATCCTCGCCCTGTAGGAGTCGATGGTAATGGACCTTTGTATGACGCAAGTGGTGCACAAATTAATGATCCTAATGCAGTGTTGAAGGAAGAAACTAATTTTGATGGTGGTAAATATTTCGGCAACCATTTTGGCCAGCCCTATGGTGGTCGGGTGACTATTACTGCAACCGCGATTGGTGAAGAGTCATTTGCGGACTTAAACAGCAATAACATTCTCGACACAGATGCTGAATTTAGTTTATTCGCTGGTTTGCCGCCCAATTGTGGCCGCGATAATAGTGGTGAATGTTATGATCTTACTGAGGCATTTGTTGATCACAATGAGGATGGTTTATACACGCCTGCTTATCCAAAGAATGGTTCAACAGATGCATCAGGTGATCGAGAAACTTTCATTGATTTCATTGATCCGGTAAGTCCAACTGGACAAGGAGTCTTTAATGTAGCGGATGGTGAGTACAGTGGTGTTCTATGTGATGACTCAGCTGCCTCATTAGTCAAATGTAGTCCTCAAGCATCAATTTCTGTTCGCCGTTCATTAGTGTTAGTAATGTCGGGGAGTGTTGCGATAGCAACCCGTATAGAAAATGTTCTGATACAAGATAAAGCCGCCGGCAATCAACAGATTGATATAGGAATTAAAGGGACAGCTTTTGTAGCTTTTACTATTTCAGATATCAATAATCAGCAAATGCCAGCAGGCTCCGTTATTAATGTTAAAGCGTCAGGGGCTACAGTAACTAGCTCAACAAGTATTATTTGGCCAAGTACAAATTATAATGGTGGTCGTGAAGTTGACGTTAGTTTAAAAGGTGGTGATGAACCTGATTCTGGGAATTTAATTGTCACCGTTACTACACCAGGTATAAAAGGTGATAATGGGGATATCGCTGGAACGACAACCGAAGTTTTAAATATTCCAATTGTCGTGAATTAGTCTTTCGTTAGTTTGTAAAACAAGGTGCCAACGGCACCTTGTTTTATATAAAAGCGAAATATCTGCCTAATTAACGCTGGAACTGATACACGCTACCTAGTTTCATGATCTGTGTCAGTTCATCTAGAGCTGTTCGAGATTCGATGATTAGCTGAGGGTCTGCAAGATCTTGGGTGGTTAATCTGTCACGGTAATGTTTGTCTACCCAAAGGTTTAAACGAGTAAATAAAGCATCATTCATCAGAGTGTGTTGATTTACCGCTGCGACTTCCACTTCATTCATGGCGACACGTAAACGAAGACAGGCAGGGCCGCCACCGTTTTGCATGCTTTGTTTTACGTCGAAATAAAGCACTTGCTTAATCGGCGTGTTTAATGTGAGTAATTCGTTCAAATAGGCAAATACCGCGGGATTTTCTTGGCAATCTGTTGGGGCAATAATCGCCATTTCACCGGATGGCAACGTAATAATTTGAGTATTGAATAAATAGCTTTTGACTGCGTCGTTAATTGCTACTTTCGCAGTTGGCACTTCAATGAAATACAGCTCAGTGTCGAGTTTACGTTTAATTTCATCGATCTTATTCTGGGTATTTAAGAAGGCTTGTTCGTGGTAGAACAGGACATTTTGATTACCTACTGAGATAACATCGTTATGGAATACACCTTGATCAATCACATCAGGATTCTGTTGGATGAAGACACAATTATCGTCTTCCAGCTGATGTAAGCGTGCGACTGCCATCGACGCTTCTAAGGTTTGTCTTGCTGGATATTTTTGTGGTTTAGGTGCGTTGGGATTGGTGGCTTCTTGTCCATAAACAAACAGCTCAACACCAGCATGGCCGTATTCATTGCAGAGACGAGTGTGGTTTGCGGCACCTTCATCACCGAAGCTATTATGCTCAGGTAAGTGACTATGGTGATGAAAATAGTGGGGATCACTGAAAGTTGCTGTTAATATGTGCCCCGTTGTCAAAGGCTCGATGCTGCGATGAAGTTTATCGACTAAATTTGCTGGGGTAAAATGCAGTTTGCCGTCACGTGTATCAGCACTTGGTGAGACGGTAGCGGCATTGGCTGTCCACATACTGGAAGCACTGCAACAGGCATTAAGTAATATGGGCGCTTCTTTTGCCGCTTGCTTTAATACATTAGCATCAGAGCCAGAAAATCCAATTCGGCGCAATGTATAGAGGTCTGGGCGCTCTTGAGGAGCTAATATTCCTTGAACCATGCCCATATCGGCTAGTGCTTTGGCTTTTTGGAGTCCTTGTTTTGCAGCAGCTTTGGGGTTGGAAACTAAGGCGGCATTGCTAAGTGAGGCGACATTGCCAAAAGACAACCCTGCGTAATTGTGTGTTGGTCCAACGAGTCCATCAAAATTCGCTTCAAAGTGCTTCATTGCTTATCCTTGTGATAGGGAAAGTTATTATTTGTTCATATGGTCCCTGAGGGAACCCAGTATACTGAAGCTTTTCGAGTGCACAAGCGGACGGTTTTGTGCTCAAAGCGACTTTTTCACGATAAATGCATAACTATTTCTTGCTTGCTGGCAAATAATGAAATATTAGTTTTTAATTACGCATATTATATTTTTACATTTTTTCAACTTTTATTAAAAAGTGACTCGCTGGTACATATAAAAGAGGGATTAACTTGAAACTATCAGTACAACCCTCTATATATGGTGCCAATTTCCACCTTCTTGAGATTTTTTGGCGCAAATTAAACTATGGGTAAATCGCTAGTTATTGTCGAATCACCGGCCAAAGCTAAGACTATTAATAAATATCTTGGCAAAGAATTCATCGTTAAATCGAGCGTAGGTCACATCCGTGATCTGCCGACATCATCGACTTCAGAAGGCAATGAAAAGGTTAAATCCGCTGCCGAAGTTAAGAAGATGTCGCCAGAAGAAAAAGCTCAATATAAAAAGGTGAAAGATCAGCAAGCGCTAGTGTCTCGTATGGGCGTAAACCCTGAAAAGGGCTGGGCGGCTAAGTACCAAATTTTGCCTGGTAAAGAAAAAGTCGTTAAAGAGTTACAGGCACTTGCCGATTCTGCTGACCAAATCTATCTCGCAACCGACTTAGACCGTGAGGGAGAAGCTATCGCCTGGCATTTGCAAGAGGTGATTGGTGGTGATCCTTCACGGTATCAACGTGTTGTTTTCAACGAAATTACTAAGTCTGCGATTCAAGATGCTTTTAGTAAACCGTCGACACTCGACACTAACATGGTGAATGCCCAACAAGCCCGCCGCTTCTTAGATAGAGTTGTCGGTTTTATGGTGTCGCCGCTGCTGTGGAAAAAAGTTGCTCGCGGTTTATCCGCTGGGCGAGTGCAGTCGGTTGCCGTGCGTTTAGTGGTTGAACGCGAAAGCGAAATCAAAGCTTTTGTGCCTGAAGAATTTTGGGATGTACACGCAGAGCTCAATACGCCCGCTCAGGAAGCTTTGCGGATGGAAGTGGTTAAGCATCTAGATGCTGCCTTTAATCCTATCAATGAACAGCAAGCGATGGCTGCGGTTCAAGCGTTATCTGCGGCAAGTTTTACTGTGCTGGCCCGCGAAGATAAAGCGACTCAAAGTAAACCATCGGCTCCCTTTATTACGTCGACACTGCAACAGGCCGCGAGTACACGCTTAGGTTTTGGTGTGAAGAAGACCATGATGATGGCGCAGCGACTTTACGAAGCTGGTCATATCACTTATATGCGTACCGACTCGACCAATTTGAGTCAAGAAGCCGTTGAAAACTTGCGCGATATGATTGCCAAAGAATTTGGTGATAAGTATCTACCCGCCGAACCGATTCGATACGGATCGAAAGAAGGCGCACAAGAGGCTCACGAAGCGATTCGTCCATCGAACGTTCAAGTGCAAGCAGCGACCTTATCTGACATGGAACGTGACGCTCAGCGCTTATATGAGCTTATTTGGCGCCAGTTTGTCTCATGTCAAATGACACCTGCACAATATGATGCCACTAAGTTGACCGTAAAAGCGGGTGATTATGAGCTCAAAGCCACGGGACGTACCTTACGTTTTGATGGTTGGACTCGCGTGCAAACAGCACTCAAGAAGAAAAACGAAGAAGACAATACGTTGCCATTTGTGGCACAAGGCGATGTATTAGCATTAAAAGAATTGCAGCCTAAACAACATTTTACTAAGCCGCCAGCACGATACAGCGAAGCTTCTTTAGTAAAAGAATTAGAAAAACGCGGCATTGGCCGCCCATCAACCTACGCAACCATCATTTCAACGATTCAGGATCGTGGTTATGTAAAAGTAGAAAATCGTCGTTTCTATGCCGAAAAAATGGGTGAAATTGTCAGCGAACGATTGGTGAGCAGTTTTGCTGATTTGATGAGCTATGACTTTACCGCCAGCATGGAGCAAACATTAGATGATGTGGCTCGGGGCGAGTTAGACTGGAAAAAAGTGCTCGATGGTTTCTATGCTGACTTTACTAAGCAATTAGAAAAAGCTGAGCTGGATCCCGAAGAAGGTGGCATGCGTCTTAACCAAATGGTGATGACCGATATCAAGTGCCCAACTTGTGGTCGTCCTATGGGGATCCGCACTGGAACGACAGGTGTTTTCCTTGGTTGCTCTGGTTATGAATTGCCCCCTAAAGAACGCTGTAAGACGACGATGAACCTCACGCCTGGCGTTGAGGCGATTAGCGAAAACAGTGAAGATGCCGAAACAGATGCACTGCGTGCGAAGCACCGTTGTAGTATTTGTGGCACGGCAATGGACAGTTACCTGATCGATGAGAAGCGTAAGTTACACGTCTGCGGTAACAATCCAATCTGTGAAGGCTATGAAGTCGAAGAAGGCCAATTCAAGATCAAAGGCTATGAAGGTCCACTGATTGAGTGTGATCGCTGTGGTCACGATATGGAACTGAAAAATGGTCGTTTTGGTAAGTACTTTGGCTGTACCAATGAAGAGTGTAAGAATACCCGTAAATTACTGAAAAATGGTGAGGCGGCGCCGCCAAAAGAAGATCCTATTTATTTACCCGAACTGAAATGCAGTAAATCGGATGCCCATTTCGTATTACGTGATGGTGCGGCGGGTATTTTCTTAGCGGCCAGTACTTTCCCTAAATCACGTGAAACCCGTGCGCCTCTGGTTGAGGAACTGGTTCAATACCGTGAGCTGCTATGGCCTAAGTATCAGTATTTAGCGGATGCGCCAGTCACTGATGATGAAGGCAATAAGGCTGCGGTGAAGTTTAGCCGTAAGACGAAAGAGCAATACGTTGCGACTGAAGTCGATGGCAAAGCCACGGGTTGGTCTGCGCATTACGTCAATGGGAAGTGGGTGAGTGAGACTACCAAGAAAACCAAGAAAAGCGCATAGCGGTGGATTAAGCTAGCTTAACGACAAGAGAATAACAAAAAAGCCAAGTCAATGATGACTTGGCTTTTTGTTTGCATTTTTTCGATATCAATTTGTTGCTATAGATAATAATTCAAACATGTTGAGTACTTTACACCTGCAGATACAAACTGACTCACAATGACGCGATAGAATGGTGGCAAATGTGTCGCTAATTCAACTTAACGGTAAGCAAATAGAGACTGATCACCATTTCTTTTTAGGTTGAAACAGCATATCGATATCATCTTCTTCATTTTTAGGTCTAGGAGCACTGGGTTCAGATTGTTTCTGTGCGCCCATAATCTCATCAAGCAATTGTTTAGCCTCATCCACTTTACGACCAATGAAAGGGTCATTAGGCGTTTGTGCCTTAATAGCGTGCAATGTCGATAGTGCTTTAGTCACCATTTGTTTTGATGAACCATATTGCTTCATAAAGCTGGCCGCGCGGGCACGAGAAAGCATAGAATCGACATTAATTCTGAGCTGTAAACTGTCGATGCGGCTTTCTTCTTGAGCAAAAATGCTCGGATCGACTTTACCTTTATTATGCTCGGCTCTGAGTATCGCCTTTAATTTTTTTAAGGTTTGAACAAGCGCTAAAATTTGTTTGTCATTATCGGGTAGTCTGAAATTCTCAATTGGAGGAGTTTGAGGCTGGCCAGACTGTAAGCTTGTTATTTGATTATTGATATCGGCTAGGCGGCGTTGGTAGTCTGACTGTTGTTGGCCATTACTGATCGCTGTTGCAGACTGCAAGGCATCTTGTACACGCCGGTACAAAACCAACACTATATTCGTGCTACAAGGCATCATTCCGGTGTTTGATAACACAGTTTCAGTTTCATCGATAATTGCTCTTTGACGGGCAAATTCAATGCGACGCTCAGCCTCTACACGTTCTTTTTGTTGCTGTAATACGTTAATTCCGATAACAAGCAGTAAAAGCGCACCGATGAGGATCAGAACCAAGGTGAATGACATAGATGTTCCATTATTTATCCAATTGAGCTAATGCTACAATAAATCAATAAACTAGCATAGTTATCTTAGCCTAGGTTATCATTTCTGTCGTATGAATCTGTAGACTTGTGCTCTATATTCCTATTTGCTTTAATTTTTACTATATACTATAACGATTGATTATAGCTGAGAGTGCTTTGAGGGCTCAGTTGTTAATGGCATTTTGCGTGTTTGAGACAAGGAAATAAGATGAAACTGCAACAACTCAGGTATATTGCTGAGGTCGTAAAACATAACCTCAATGTATCGGCGACAGCTGAAAACTTGTATACCTCTCAACCTGGGATCAGTAAACAAGTTCGTATGCTTGAAGATGAGTTGGGGATCCAAATATTTGGTCGTAGCGGTAAGCATTTAACCCATGTCACACCTGCGGGTTTGCAAGTGATCAGCATTGCCAATGATATTTTAGGTAAAGTTGAAAGTATCAAAAAAGTGTCTGAAGAATATACTAAGCCAGATCAAGGTGAGTTAAATATTTCCACAACAGATACTCAGGCACGCTATGCATTACCGACGATAATTCGTCAGTTTATTGATCGCTATCCTAAAGTGAACTTGCATATGCACCAAGGGACACCGTCGCAGATCAGCGAACAGGCGGCTCGCGGTGATGCAGATTTTGCCATTGCGACCGAAGCAATGCATTTATATTCAGATCTGATAATGTTGCCTTGTTACCACTGGAACCGCTCTATCGTTGTGCCCAAAGACCATCCTCTTGCGACCCGCAATCAAGGCAGCTTGATTAGTATCGAAGATTTAGCCCGTTTCCCCTTAGTGACCTATGTCTTTGGTTTTGACCGTGCTTCTGAAATTGAGAAAGCGTTCAATCGGGCCAATTTAGAGCCGCGTGTTGTCTTTAGTGCGACCAGTGCCGACGTGCTTAAAACCTATGTTCGTTTAGGATTAGGCGTGGGGGTCATCGCGTCTATGGCCATTGATCCAAATGTTGATAAAGATTTAGTTGCTATTGATGCCGGTCATTTGTTTGCCCACAGTACGACTAAAATTGGTTTTAGGAAGGGCAGTTTCTTGCGCAGTTATATGTATGATTTTATTCAGCACTTTGCGCCGCATTTAACCCGTGATGTGGTGGAGAAAGCCGTAGCATTACGGGATCAACAGCTCATAGATGAAATGTTTGCCGATAAAAATCTGCCAATGCGTTAATTGGCGATGATTTACTGACATAAAAATGCCGCTAATAAAAGCGGCATTTTTTATGGGTTTAGCGATTAAGATAAATCGACTTTATCCATCTCGAGTTGCGCAAGGGCAATAACTGCTTGAGTGCGGTTGCGAACGCCAAGTTTTCTAAATATGGCGGTAGCGTGCGCCTTGATGGTCGCTTCTGACACGCCAAGATCGTAGGCTATTTGTTTATTTAATAAACCTTCGGCAAACATCTGCAACACTTTATATTGTTGCGGAGTGAGATCGGATAACTTGCTGGCCATTTTATCAATGGCATCGTCATTGATAGCAATAATCTCAGTGCCTTTAGGCAACCAAATATCACCGAATAACACCGCACTTAGCGCCTCTTTTAGGGTTTCCATTGAAGCTGATTTAGGGATAAAACCACTGCTGCCATAATGAATCGCACGGCTAATGGTATTGATATCCTCGTGGGCTGAAATCACCACAACGGGTAACTCAGGATAATGTGAGCGTAGGTGGATAAGTGTGGAGTAGCCGTGGGACCCCGGCATCTGCAGATCTAACAGTACAAGATCGTAATCGATGCTTCGAACATCCAATACAGATTGCAGTGCGTCAGCACTGTCGGCTTCAAACCACTGTGCATGCTCGAAAGCGCTGGTCAGCGCTTGACGTAGTGCATTTCTGAACAATGGATGATCGTCTGCGATAATAATATTTAAGTTTTCTAGCTTCATGGCTTTTATGATTATGTTCGGTGCGCGTGAAGATTGAACTCAATGTAACAGAAAAGTAATCAAGGATCCTATTGCTTTATTCAGGAATAAGGACAAAATTTTGATATGTTTCTGGTTGTTAGACTTTGGTCGGTGTTTTACAGGGAAAAAGATGGACAGTATAGTTTCAATTAAAAGCCCGAAAGTACGGGCTAACCTATACTTTAAAATCGTCTAAAAACTACCCATATGTCCACACTTTTGTAGGATTTCGTTGTTCGTCAACCGCAACAAAGGTGAACACACCACGTATGGCATGCTCTCGATGGTCTTGATACATGTCTTCGACATAGATGTTGACTTCAACTTTTAATGACGTATTACCTACATGGATCACACGAGCGATGAGTTCGGCTAGTGTGCCAGCTGGGATAGGCTTTTTAAAATCAATTCTATCGGAACTCACTGTGACTAAGGTTTTACGGCAGAAACGAGTTGCCGCAATAAAGGCTGTTTCATCCATCCACGCTAAAGCTTCGCCACCAAATAACGTATTGTGATGGTTGGTGATTGAGGGGAATACTGCTTTAATCACGCGCGCTTCTGAGGAATCAATTCGAGTTTGAATCGCGTCAGGAAAGGGTGTTTCAGCGGCTTCGATTCGTGAGGTATTTTCGGTGTTTGTGGACATGGGGGTAAGCGACATACAGCAACCTAAGGTAATGCAGCAAAATAAGCTCGAATTATAAAGATTTATGGTGGTTAAAGATAGAAAACTACAGGCTTTAAGGTGCAGTAGGCATATGACTGAGGATAATGTCATGCTTCCAATAAAAAAACCGAAATGAGATCGGTTTTTTATTGGACGATTTATTTTACTTCAGATTTATTTGGTTAACAGTGCTTTTCTTTCGCGGGAAGCCGCTGCGAGCTTACGTAGCAGAATTTCAGAGTCGTCCCAATGTAAGCAGGCGTCTGTGATACTTTGGCCATAACAGAGTGGCTGGCCTTCAACGACTTTTTGATTACCTTCTTGTAAGAAGCTTTCAGCCATTATACCTGCGATGGCAGTGCTGCCAGCACGCATTTGAGTCATAATTTCATCGGCGACCATCAGTTGTTTGAGATGGTTCTTCTCACTGTTTCCGTGGCTGAAATCGATAACCATACGTTGAGTTACCCCAACAGATGCAAGCTGTTGACGCGCTTCTTCGATATCTTGTGCGTGATAATTAGGTTTTTTACCACCACGTAGGATGATATGGCCAAACGGGTTACCGTGGGTGCGATAGACCGCCATAGCGCCATCTTTATCTGGTGAATAGAAAACATGTGGCACTTGTGCGGCACGCACTGCATCAACGGCAATATTGATGTTCCCATCAGTACCATTTTTAAAACCAACCGGGCAGGACAGTGCTGAAGCCATTTCACGGTGGACTTGGCTTTCCGTAGTACGCGCACCAATCGCACCCCAAGTAATGAGATCCGCTATGTACTGACCGTTCACCATATCTAAAAATTCGGTGGCGATAGGCAATTTTAATTCAGTGATTTGTTGCAGCAACTCGCGGGCAATGCGTAAACCTTTGTTTGGTTCGAAACTGCCATCGAGATCGGGATCTGAAATTAATCCTTTCCAACCGACAATTGTGCGGGGTTTTTCAAAATAGACGCGCATTAAGATACACAAGTCATCTTTCAATTCCTGGTGTAACGCGGCTAAGCGTTGAGCATAATCTAATGCCGCTTTAGTATCGTGGATTGAACATGGGCCTATGATCACTAATAGACGTTGGTCTTCACCCATAATGATGGCTTCGACTTCACGACGTTGCTGAACCAGATAATCGGCTGCATCTTGAGTTAATGGGAACTCAGATGCCAGTTGCGCAGGTGAGATGACTTTTGCTAATAAGGAAGTGCGTAGTTCGTCTGTTTTTATGGTCATTCAAAATACCGAGCTTGCGTGCGGCGCTTTTCGCCAGATTGCCTCGGATTATAACGAATCGAACCGAGTTGCACAGTGCCAATTGCGTTAATTGTCGGCAACTGTGCAATGAATTTGATTTAAGTTAGTTTCTTTTAGACTAAATTCACTCGGTTTCTTTTGCTGATTTTGGCTTATTAGGCTTAGAACATATGCCGTTCTAGGCCCGTGACATCTAATATTTTAGTGGCAATTTCTTCCACGGAATGATTAGTGGTGTCTATGTAAGGAATGCGTTCGCGTTTAAACAGCATTTCCACTTCTTTGACTTCTAAGCGGCACTGTTTGAGCGATGAATAGCGGCTATTCTCCATTCGACTCTGACGGATTTCATGTAAACGCACGGGATCAATCGTTAAACCAAACAGTTTTTTCTTATTGCGTTTCAGCGCTTCAGGTAACTTAAGGTTATCCATATCATCTTCGGTGAAAGGGTAGTTTGCCGCTTTTATACCGAACTGCATTGATAAATACAGGCTCGATGGCGTTTTGCCACAGCGAGAGACCCCAAGTAAAACCAGATCGGCTTGATCCATATGTTTCATGGTCTGGCCATCATCGTTATCCATGGCGAAATTAATGGCATCAATACGCGCTTCATAGCCGTGATTCGCTTTTCCATGGGTTCTATGTACAACTGGAGAGGCAGAAACACCTAAATGTTGTTCGAGTGGGGCCACAAAAGTATTCAAAAAATCATAATCAACCCCTTCACTCGAGTAGATGATGTCGCGGATCTCGGCTTTTACGATGGAATGGAATACTAACGGCCGCTCACCTGTTGTAATAAAACAATCATTAATTTGTCGCTTAACTTGCTCCGCTTTCGTCAAAGTTTCGACGAATGGAATTGTAAGTGACTCAAATTCTAATGGAAATTGCGAGAGAACCGCATGACCAAAAACTTCAGCTGTGATCGCTGTCCCGTCGGAGATATAGAATACTTTTGGTGCCATACTGACCTCTTGTAGTAATAAAATTACAAATAAAATTATAGATTTACGCGTGTTCGACAGGAGTGTAAAATGCCGCTGCCCTCGTGTGAAGGGGCCACTGAAATAAACTTGCGGAGATAGAACTGTGCAGCAATACGTACTCTGGTATCAAGAATTAGGCATGGGTGACGTCAACTTAGTTGGCGGTAAAAATGCTTCTCTAGGCGAGATGATCAGCAATCTGGCCAATGCCGGTGTTCAAGTACCTGGCGGATTTGCGACAACTTCCCATGCGTTCAACGAGTTCCTTGAACAAAGCGGAGTTAACCAGAAGATTTATGACATTCTAGCCACACTGGATGTAGATGATGTCAATGCGCTGGCTAAAGTAGGTGCACAGATCAGGCAGTGGGTTATCGACACCCCATTTCAACCAGCATTAGAGCAAGCCATTCGTGAAGCTTACGATAAACTTGCCGCTGAAACTAGCGAAGCGTCATTCGCGGTACGTTCTTCTGCAACAGCTGAAGATATGCCAGATGCGTCTTTTGCGGGTCAGCAAGAAACTTTCCTAAACGTTAAAGGTTTTGAATCTGTACTAACGGCTATCAAGCACGTTTACGCTTCACTCTTTAACGACCGCGCGATTTCTTACCGTGTTCACCAAGGTTACGAACACCACGGTGTTGCCTTGTCTGCTGGCGTGCAACGCATGGTTCGTTCAGACAAAGCGGCTTCAGGTGTGATGTTCACTATGGACACTGAATCTGGCAATAATGATGTGGTGTTTATCACTTCATCTTTTGGTCTGGGTGAAATGGTTGTTCAAGGCGCGGTAAACCCAGATGAATTTTATGTTCATAAACCTATTTTAGCCTTAGGTCATAAGGCAGTTGTGCGCCGTAATATCGGTAGCAAGCTCATCCAAATGGTGTATTCAGATGATGCTGCTCACGGCAAACAAGTCAAAATTGAAGATGTGACTGCTGACAAACGTCGTCAATTCTCTATCAATGACGCTGAAGTTGAAGAATTAGCCAAACAAGCCATGGTGATCGAAAAGCATTACGGTCGTCCAATGGACATCGAATGGGCAAAAGACGGCAACGATGGCAAATTGTATATCGTTCAAGCGCGTCCAGAAACGGTTCGTAGCCGTGAAGATGTGCAATTGATCGAGCGTTATCACTTAAAGAGCCGTGGCGCTGTGATCTGTGAAGGTCGCGCTATCGGTCATAAAGTGGGTACTGGTGTCGCCAAAGTATTAACGTCAATCGCCGATATGGATCAAATCCAACCTGGTGATGTGTTAGTGACAGACATGACAGATCCAGATTGGGAACCTATCATGAAGCGCGCAAGTGCTATCGTTACAAACCGTGGCGGTCGTACCTGTCATGCGGCAATTATCGCCCGCGAATTAGGTGTACCAGCGGTGGTGGGTTGTGGTGACGTGACTGACCGTATCAAGAATGGTCAAATCGTGACTGTTTCTTGCGCCGAAGGTGACACTGGCTTTATCTACGAAGGTAAACAAGAATTTGAAGTGATTTCAAACCGTGTTGACTCTCTGCCTGCATTGCCAATGAAAATCATGATGAACGTGGGGAACCCTGATCGTGCATTTGATTTTGCTCGTTTGCCAAACGAAGGTGTGGGTCTAGCGCGTTTAGAATTCATCATCAACCGTATGATCGGCATCCATCCAAAGGCACTGCTCGAATTCAATCAACAGGATGCAGCGTTGCAAACTGAAATCAACGAAATGATTGCTGGTTATGAATCACCTGTTGAGTTCTATATTGCCCGTCTGGTTGAAGGTATTGCGACTATCGGTTCAGCTTTCTATCCAAAGAAAGTGATCGTACGTATGTCAGACTTTAAGTCTAACGAATACGCAAACTTGGTTGGTGGTGACAGATACGAGCCGGAAGAAGAGAACCCAATGCTGGGCTTCCGCGGTGCGAGCCGTTATATCTCTGAATCCTTCCGTGACTGTTTTGCCCTTGAGTGTGAAGCGATCAAACGCGTTCGTAATGACATGGGTCTGAAAAACGTTGAAGTCATGATCCCATTCGTTCGCACAGTGAAAGAAGCTGAGCAAGTGGTCGGCCTGCTCAAAGAGCAAGGTTTAGAGCGCGGTAAAGACGGTTTACGTGTCATCATGATGTGTGAAGTGCCTTCAAACGCCCTGTTAGCAGACCAATTCCTTGAGCATTTCGATGGCTTCTCTATCGGCTCAAACGATTTAACTCAGCTGACACTTGGCCTTGACCGTGACTCAGGTATCATTAGCCATTTATTCGATGAGCGTGATGAAGCGGTTAAAATGCTACTTTCATTAGCCATTAAAGCGGCTAAAGCGAAGGGCGCTTACATAGGTATTTGTGGTCAAGGTCCTTCAGATCACGCTGATTTTGCCGCTTGGTTGGTAGAACAAGGCATAGATACAGTGTCATTAAACCCTGATACTGTGATTGATACTTGGTTGTATTTAGCCGAAGCGCACGGTTGATCTAGATAGTAATTTTATAAACTTGTTAAAAAAGCCGCTTTTTAGCGGCTTTTTTTTGTTTATAATGGCGCCATAACGATAATTGACAGAAGCCATCTATGCTACCCCTGCTATCACATCAACAAACATTAGAGCCAGTGTATTTGGCATACCTTGATGCACTGGAGCAAAGTGAGTATTCCGGTGATATAGACAAACGTTACAGCGCCCGTTTAGTGCAAGCAACGGACAACTCTGTATATCAATTTTTGCCTCAAGCTGTGTTATATCCTAAAAATCAGCAGGATATCCAAATTGCATTGACACTGGCAGCTACGGACGCATTTCGCAGCGTGACCTTCAGTGCGCGGGGCGGTGGTACGGGCACCAACGGACAATCACTGACCCATGGTTTGATTTTGGATGTGTCGCGTTACATGAACCGTGTTCTCGAAGTGAATGCTGAGCAAGGTTGGGTTCGAGTCGAAGCTGGCGTGATTAAAGATGCGCTTAACGATGCATTGCGTCCCCATGGATTCTTCTTTAGTCCCGATTTATCCACTTCAAACCGCGCCACTATTGGTGGCATGATCAATACCGATGCCTCGGGTGCAGGCTCACTGGTCTATGGTAAGACGTCAGATCACGTGCTGGCGCTGCGCAGTGTGTTGATCGATGGCAGTGTGCTGGATACGCATCCCCTAGATGCGGGACTACTGTGTAACCCAGATAATGTCAGTGATAATCCGCTGGGGCAGAAACTGATTTCTGCTGTGGCGGCGGTATGCCGCGAAAAGCGAACTCAGATAGAAAACCAATTTCCTAAGCTCAATCGTTTCCTCACTGGCTATGACTTAAAACATGTGTGGAACGACAACCTGACGCAATTCGATTTATCACGAATTCTGACGGGCTCAGAGGGCACGCTTGCGGTGATAACCGAAGCCAAACTTAATCTCACCCCGCTGCCAACTGAGCGCGCTATGGTGAACATTAAGTACGATTCGTTCCAATCGGCATTGCGTCATGCGCCATCCTTAGTTGCCGCGCGGGCGACTGTGGTTGAAACCGTCGATTCAAAAGTGCTTAACTTAGCCCGTGAAGATATTGTCTGGCATTCAGTGGCTGATCTTATCCAAGAAGTGCCTGGTAAAGTTATTGATGGCCTCAATATGGTCGAATTTGCAGGTGACACGGTCGAGGTTGAGCAAAAGCTCGCGAGTTTGGAAGCTGTGTTAACTGAGCAGATCAGTAAAGGCGAGTGCGGTGTATTGGGTTACCAAGTGACGCAAGATAAGCCGAGTATCGAAAAAATTTACGGCATGCGTAAAAAAGCCGTTGGCTTACTCGGCGCCACTAAAGGTCGCCGTAAGCCTATCGCCTTTGCTGAAGATACTGCGGTACCGCCCGAAAAACTCGCCGATTACATTATGGAGTTTCGCGCGTTACTCGACGGGCATAATCTGCAATACGGTATGTTCGGCCATGTGGATGCGGGCGTGTTGCATGTTCGTCCCGCGCTCGATATGTGCGATGTTGAAGATGAAAAATTACTACGAGTCATTTCTGATCAAGTCGCGGCACTGACGCTTAAATACGGCGGCTTAATGTGGGGCGAGCACGGTAAAGGCGTGCGCGGTGAATACGGTCCAGCTGTCTTTGGTGATGAACTTTTCGGTGTGTTGCAAGATATTAAAGGTTTGTTTGACCCCGATAACCGACTCAATCCCGGCAAGCTGGTGGCGCCTAAAAATACAGGTGCCCTCTATTACGATGTTGACAGTGCTAAGCGCGGTAAGTTTGATCGACAAATCCCCGTTGATGTGCGTGATGCGTTCCCCGATGTGATGAATTGTAACGGTAATGGCCTGTGTTTTAATTACAGTAGCTATTCGCCCATGTGCCCATCGTTTAAGGTGACGGGTGACAGAGTGCAGTCGCCTAAGGGGCGTGCAGGGCTCATGAGGGAGTGGCTAAGACTGCTTGAGGCTGAAGGGGTTGATGTTAATGCCCTCGCAAAAGCGAAACCTTTTGGTATATTGCAGCGTATTCAAAATACCATCAATGCCAAACGTGATTATGATTACTCCCACGAGGTGATGGAATCGCTCAAGGGCTGTTTGGCCTGTAAAGCCTGCTCTGGACAATGTCCGGTCAAAGTGGATGTGCCTAAGTTTAGGGCGCAGTTCTTCAATATTTACTATCAACGCTATTTAAGACCCGCGAAAGACTATCTCGTTGCAGGGATTGAAGATAGCTTACCATTGATGGCTGCGGCACCGCGTCTCACTAATTTTGTCGCACAAAATCCATTGAGCCAATGGGTGATTAAACAGGCGATTGGTTATGTGGATGCGCCTGCGTTATCTGTGCCGACTTTGAAGCAAAGACTCGATGGTCATGCAAGCCGTGGTTACGACTTAGCTGCGTTGCAAGCGATTCCTGAAGAGAAGCGCTCGCAGTTTGTGTTGGTGGTACAAGATCCTTTTAACAGTTTCTATGACTCAGGTCTTGTGCTGCGCTTTATCCAATTGATAGAAAAACTCGGCTTAAAGCCGGTGTTATTGCCCTACAAACCCAATGGTAAGCCAACACATATCAAGGGATTTTTAGATAAGTTTGCTAAAACGGCGCAGTCGAGTGCGGACTTTCTGAACCAAGTCCATAAACTGGGCATGCCCATGGTCGGTATCGATCCTGCCTTAGTCTTGTGTTATCGCGATGAATACCGTGAAGTCTTAGGGGCTAATCGCGGTAATTTTGAGGTCAAGTTAGCCAACGAATGGCTACTGAATGTCATCAAAGATTTACCTGCAAAAGCTGCGCAAGGTAAGCAATATACTTGGTTTAGTCATTGTACCGAATCGACGGCCAAGCCAAATACCGCCAATGAGTGGACTAAAATCTTTGCCCATTTTGGCGCTAAGTTAACCGCAGTCAATTTAGGTTGTTGTGGTATGGCGGGAACCTATGGTCATGAGGCAGAAAACCTCGAGCGCTCTAAGGCCTTGTTTGATATGTCTTGGCAGCAAACGCTAGCGAAAATTGAGCAGCCGCAAGTGTTAGTGTCTGGCTATTCGTGCCGTAGTCAGGTAAAACGTTTTGCCGGATACAAGCCAAAGCATCCACTTGAGGCCTTACTCGAGTTAGCAAATATTTAATAGTGTTTATGCCGTTTTGATTGCGCTAGTCAGATCGTAATTATCCTCACTGGTATATCCCAGTGTTGAATGTCACACTAAAGCCAGCCGCAAGGCTGGTTTTTTTATGGATGATGGAGACCGTAGACGGAAAAGATGACAGATAGTATTCAGCACACACTCAAACAATTCGCCGCCGATAGTAAGCTAACCTCGGTTGCGCCATTGTGTAGTGAAATCCCATTGTTTGACATTAACGCCTTGGGTGATTGGACATATCTAGGCACATCGCTGCCAGCAAAGTTTGCTAAGTTGTTCGCCAGTATTTTGTATTGCATCGATGATGAGTATTTCTTAATTACCCCTGTGGAGAAGGTGCGAGTGCGGGTTGAAGATGCTCCCTTACTGATTGTTGATTTCGAGCGAGCGCAACTCCATTCGCTGCTCAATGTGAGAACCAGTATTGAAACACAGCACCATAAAGTCGATATAAAACAGATGAAGCTCACCGATGACAGTGTTTATTTGCCGCTTGAGCGCGGTTTATGGGGCAAATTAGGTCGGGCCTGTTACTATAATTTTGTGAATGAATTCAATTTATCTGATCTAGATGAGGAATGAGCTCGTAGGTTAATCACATAATTTGCTGTGTTCTAAGCTAGTTTATTATGGGTTAAGTGGTAGTATTAAAACTAACTCTGGGTTCCTATGATGGCGTGCAGAGTAAGTGAAAACGCGTTAAACCTTTGCTGTAGGAGGTGCTGTTTGAATCGTCATGAAAGCTTAGGCTATCTTGTATCCCACTTAAATATCGAGCTGCAAAATGAGCTTGATCTGCATCTTAAGCGATATCAACTCGATATAAAACTGTGGCCTGTGCTGTTTGCTTTGTGGCAAGAAGAGGGCATAAGCCAAACTGAATTGTCTAAGCGTTGCGATGTGGCAAATTACACTATGACGCGCTTACTCGATCAGTTACAGGTGCAAGGTCTTATTACTCGTCATCAAGAAGTCGATAATCGGCGTGCTTTCCAAATCTTTTTGACCGATGAAGCCAAAGCATTAGAGCAAGATCTTATTTGCGAAGCTGAGCGGGTCAATGAAAAATTCCTGTCAAATCTAAGTGAAGATGAACAACAGACATTCATTTTACTATTAAATAAAATCAACCGTTTGGCTTGAGATTTTGAATCTAATGGGTATGGAGGAAAACTGTGGTTTAGCCGTTTTTACTTCTATCTGTATGTGATTATCTCAATTCATTTTCCCTGTTTAATCCCATCCACTATGCCTCACTCTGCGGGATTAAACTGGTTTGATTAATTTAAGTAAAGTGCAAAGACGCAAAGCAGACTTACGGCTATCACTGAGTGCTGTAAATAACGCCGGCTGGCTAATAAATTCTCTTTGCCTTGTTTTAGGCTAGCGACGAGTCTATGTTGCTTATAAATTCGGCACATTAACTCATCGGTTTGGGGATCGATAAGCAGTTCAAACTTGCAAGGTGCGCCATCTTTAAGCTGAATGGTATGCTCGCTTTGAGGTTTAAAGTTAAGCTTGTGCGACACCATCTGGCCATTAACGAAGACCCGCTCTAAACCACTCCAATTGCTGGCTTGCAGTTCTACCACATCTTGGTTGAGATCATATTTGAAACGGATCATAGCGCTATCCTGTGCTGGGACCTGATAGACTAATTCAAGCAGACAAATATGACGTTTTCCAGCGTGATTAAATGAATATTCTGTGTCGAAATTAAAAGCGCGGTTAAACCATGAGCTTAGTGATAGATTAAATTTTAGATAACAAAAAAGCGACCAGAGGTCGCTTTTTTCAATATTTGACGGGCATAAAAAATAATAAACGCGTAAAAAATTACTGCTTAGCGGCTTCGATAATGGCTTTCGCCATTTCATCAGCCACGGCGCCAGTTGTACGGTTCTGCGCATCGGCTTGGCTGAATATTTTCAGCAGCGTGTTGTAAATTTCTTCTACTTTAGCCGTCGATTTTGCTGCGTCGTAATCTTTTTCGAACGACACGTTGATAATGCCGCCTGCGTTGATCACATAGTCTGGCGCGTACAGTATGCCCATTTCTTTCAGTTGTTCACCGTGGCGTACTTCGGCTAATTGGTTGTTGGCACAGCCAGCAACAATTTTGGCTTTCAGTTGCGGTAAGGTCGCATCGTTTAAGGTTGCGCCAAGGGCACAAGGGGCATACACATCCACATCTTGCGCGTAGATTTCTTGAGGCGCGACAACAATGGCACCAAAGTCGGTAGCGACTTTATCTAACGAGGCTTGATGAATGTCGGTAACAATCAGTTCAGCGCCTTCGTTATGCAAGTGTTTGCACAGGTAATAGCCAACGTGACCGACGCCTTGAACGGCGATTTTAAGGCCTCTTAGGCTGTCTAAACCAAGTCTATGTTTAACCGCAGCTTTGATGCCTAAATAAGTGCCAAGGGCTGTGAACGGTGATGGATCGCCACTTTTGCCTTCAAGACCCGCCATATAAGGGGTTTCTTCATGGGCGATCATAATATCAGCCGTAGTAGTGCCAACATCTTCCGCTGAATAGTAGCGGCCACCTAGGCTGTTAATCAAACGGCCAAAGGCGCGGAATAGGGCTTCGCGATCTTGTCTTTTCGGATCGGCAATGATCACGGATTTGCCACCGCCCATGGTTAAACCTGCTAGGGCATTTTTATAAGTCATGCCACGAGAGAGGCGTAATACGTCAGTCAGGGCTTCATCATCCGATTGGTAGTTCCACATCCTACATCCACCCACGGCAGGACCAAGGTTAGTGTTATGGATGGCGACAATGGCCTTTAAGCCACTTTCTTTATCATGACAGAATACAACCTGTTCATGTTCGTCAAAGGATACATGATTAAATACAGCCACGTGAATTTCTCCGCTATACACAATGAAAAAGCCGACGAGGTGAGCCTCTATCGACTGCTTGTTATATTTATTGCAGAACCATAGCATTTAGCGATACTCTCAACCATGCATAATGACCGAATAAATACATTATTTGTGGCAATTTAGCTTTCCACTTTACGTAAACGTAAGCTTTGCGATTAAGAATGGATTGTACTGAATTTAACGTAACGAATAGAATGAATCGCGTACTGATCCCAAGAATTAGGCTCGCGTTATAACAATAAGATAGGACGGAAGTATGACTGAACAAGCTGTCGACCAAACTCAACAAAATTTATCAGCTGAAGAAATAGAAAAGCTGCGTCAAGAGTGGGTCAGAACTCAATTTCAAAAAGCTAATCGTTTTCTCGCTGAAAAAGGCGTGATCCCAAGCAAAGTCCTAGCCGATGAAAGCCGTTATCTTGCGCCTTATATGGCGATTTGGAAGATGGAATCAAAGCGTCCAAGCAACAAAACCTATTGGGTGATGTCAGGTGATTTACCGTCGGATTTTGTCGATGTGAAAGTGGCGGCGACGGCCCGTGATGCCGTGCGTCATTTCTCTATGATGTGGCAAATGCAGGCGGAAAACTTAGTGCGTTCGGGTGCAACCCGTGATGCCACTCAGGCTAAATTTGCTCAACTATTAGTATCGCGTGCCGAGAGTTTATATCGTATGCACAACGACGATAAACTGTGGAATGCTTAAACTCAAATGAGTTAAGGATTGTATTTAGATAGTATTGAGTTAATACAGTCACTTGTGTCGATTGATACTGATAATTGAAATAATAAGGCACTCAATTGAGTGCCTTATTTATGTTGATGTTTTATTTACACTTTATATTAAGAAAAAGGTCATCGAGCAGAGTCGATAGGGCTTATTCTTCGCTGTCGCTCAAGTAGTAGAAACCTTGATTGATGAGTTTCAACAGTAAGGCTTGGACTTCTTCATGCTGACATATTTCAGTCGCTTCATCGGCGCTTAAGCTGACGTTATCGCTCAACTGTGCGATCACGTCTGCCGGTGTATTGGGCAGTTCATGCACGTCACCATTGATGAATAATCGCGGCGTGGAGTCATTTTCAAGGCGCAATACTTTCAAACCGCCGATACGGCTGACGCCAGCACCTTGGGCGAAGGCATCTTGCAAATCTTCAATGCTGTAAGCTTCTTCGCCTTCACACAAATCAAGTTCGAAACGGTTTTGACTGAGTAGCTTACCTAACACGATTTGGTAGCTATTGGGATCTTGGCTCAGCTGACTCAAGAGTGACATTATGCCCACTTGATGATCTTGGCTGACGATACCGGCTGAACTCGGTTCAGTTTGCGACGTGAAACGCTGCTGACCTAAGTTATTGTCGAGCAAATAATCGGCGACTTCACTGACCAATTCTTGCTGGCTAGGAGCACGGAAACCAATCGAGTAACTCATTGCCACAGTTAGGGTTTCGCCGCAATGCGGGAAACCGGGTGGAATATAAAGCATGTCGCCTTTTTCTAACACTACATCGATAATGGGGGTGAAGTCTTCAACCAGCGGCGAGTTGGGATTGCCACCACGGCGTTGTTGCGGGGTATTGTCACCCACAGTCCAGCGACGCTTACCTTCGCCTTGAATGATAAACACATCGTAGTTATCGACGTGTGGGCCGACACCGCCACTTGGGGTTGCAAATGATGCCATCAAGTCATCGAAGCGCCAGTCAGGTAAAAAGCGGAGAGCTTCAACTAATGGCTGCGAATCTGGATACCAATGGTTGACTGCTTGCACTAATAACTGCCAATGGGTTTCGCCATAGCTGTCGTAATCTTCAAACGGACCTTGCACCACTTCCCAATCATTGTCTTTGGTGACGACGATGCGTGAAGAGATTTCTTCTTCACAGGCAAGGCCTGCTAATTCATCGGCGCTGATAGGATCTTCAAACTGCGGAAACGCTTTTTTGATCAGCAGGGGTTTCTTTTGCCAGTACTCACTAAGAAACTGGGCGATATCGAGATTGAGTGTATACATAGTGTTAAAAAAGGCGACCACATCGCGGTGATGTGAGTCGCCTTAATCCTTATTTCTGTTTATGAAAGAGTATTGTCCATCGCCAATTTCAGCTAATAACTAAGTTCAGTTAAAAACTTACTTCAGTTCGTCGACAAACGTTTCGGCGCGACCAATGTAATTGGCGGGCGTCATTTTCTTCAGTTCAGCTTTCACTGAGTCTGGTAATTCAAGTCCGTCAATAAACACTGACAGTTGCTGCGCGTCGATACGTTTACCGCGCGTCAGTTCTTTTAATTTTTCGTATGGCTTTTCAATGCCATAACGACGCATCACCGTTTGTACGGGTTCTGCTAACACTTCCCAGTTGTGATCGAGTTCATCACGCAGATGCGCTTCGTTAACTTCTAACTTGCTGATGCCTTTTAAGGTCGCTTGATACGCGATCAACGCATGGGCAATACCCACGCCTAAGTTACGCAGTACAGTCGAGTCAGTTAAGTCACGTTGCCATCTTGATAGCGGCAGCTTAGACGCTAAATGTTGCATCAGGGCGTTAGCGATACCTAAGTTACCTTCAGAGTTTTCAAAATCGATTGGGTTAACTTTGTGCGGCATAGTCGATGAACCGATTTCACCAGCGATAGTGCGTTGTTTGAAGTGACCTAGGGCGATGTAACCCCAAATATCACGGTCAAAGTCAATCAGCACAGTGTTGAAACGGGCAACCGCATCAAACAATTCGGCAATGTAATCGTGTGGCTCGATTTGCGTCGTGTAGGCATTCCAGTGCAAGCCAAGGCTAGTCACAAAACGCTCAGACAGCTCATGCCAATTAACTTCAGGATAGGCTGACAGGTGAGCATTGTAGTTACCTACGGCACCGTTCAGTTTGCCCATGATTTCAACATTGGCGATTTGTTTGATTTGACGTTCAAGGCGCACTGCGACGTTCGCCATCTCTTTACCGAGCGTCGATGGGGACGCGGGTTGGCCATGGGTGCGTGACATTAACGGCACAGAGCGATATTCAATCGCCAGCTTTTTAATCGCAGTCAGTAACTCGTTGCAGTAGGGCAGTAATACTTGTTCACGGGCTTCAGTCAACATTAAACCGTGGCTTAAGTTATTGATATCTTCAGAGGTACAGGCAAAGTGAACAAACTCACCTACAGCGGCTAACTCGGCATTGTCGGCGATTTTTTCTTTGATGAAATATTCAACCGCTTTCACATCGTGGTTAGTGGTGCTTTCGATAGCCTTAACACGCAGCGCATCTTGTTCGTTGAAATTGTCTTTAATGCCATCGAGCACGGCGATAGCTGACGCGCTCAATGTTGGCACTTCGCTAATGTCTGGACAGTCGGCTAACAGTTTTAGCCAATTGATTTCAACCTGAACACGGTACTTGGTAAGACCGAACTCGCTGAAAATCCCTCTCAATGACGCGGTTTTACTACCATAACGACCGTCTACCGGAGAGATAGCAGTTAGTGCGGAAAGATCCATGTGTAGCTCCTTGATGAACGCTAATTTTATTATAGGGTAAGACTTTTCTTGGCTGTATCGACTATGGCTTTGCGGGCGAAGACTAAGTGTCGACGTTTACCGCCCAACTGACGCCACAGTACTGCGCTGCGTATAGCGGCAAGCAGCAGAGCACGAATTTTATGTTGTACAATAGGGCGCTGCAAACACACAGGATTACCCGATATTTGGATTTTTGGCCCTAAATTACTGATGATGTCACTGTAAATGCTGGCAAGATTGGCAACGACTTGCTCATCTGTGATGGCAAAATGATGTAGCTGGCGATTCACTTGATTAATACGTTCAGCCAACATGCCTAAGCCGCTGTTAGAGCGAACTAATTTTCGCTCTAACGCCAACACGCCCACTAAATAGCGGGTGATTTCAACATCTTTTTGGCTGCTATCACCGAGCTGGTTCAGGATCAGCTTATAGCCTTTTTGCAATACGATTTTATCTTGGTAGACATCGGCCGTATTGTCAGGATTGGTGACGAGAATGGTGTTTAAGCTCGCTGCGAGCTCGGCATTATCCAATTCGCCATGGCGCGCTAAATGTTGAACTTGGGCAATGGCTTGCAGTATGCCTGCAAACGCCATAGTCCGATTAATGAGTTGCTCGTTCACGCTTTACCCTCGGATTAATTGATCTATGATGCCGCCACCTAGGCAGACTTCACCATCATAAAATACCGCAGACTGTCCAGGCGTCACCGCCGCTACAGGTTCATCGAAGACCACGCGCAAGGTGTGTTCATCTGTGTAGGTCAATGTACAAGGCACATCTTGTTGGCGATAACGGGTTTTGACAGTGATATGACAACCATCGACAGGCCCAGTTCTATCCACCCAATGCAGTTGGTTAACTGTCATGCCGGTCGACATCAAACGGGGATGGTGTCCGCCTTGACCCACGATCAATACGTTACGCTCAAGATCTTTATCGACCACATACCAAGGATCGTCATTGCTGTTTTTCATGCCGCCAATGCCTAAGCCTTTACGTTGGCCTAAGGTGTGGTACATGAGTCCTTGGTGCGTGCCTATGACTTCGCCTTCTGGGGTTTCGATATTGCCAGGCTGCGCCGGTAAATAAGTCCCTAGAAATTCAGTAAATTTACGCTCACCGATAAAGCAGATGCCAGTACTGTCTTTTTTATCATGGGTGATTAAGCCCATTTCTTTCGCAATTTCACGTACTTGATGTTTTTCGAGCTCACCGACAGGGAACAGGCTTCGGGCAACTTGCTCATGGCTAAGAGTGTAGAGGAAATAACTTTGATCTTTATTGCCATCAACACCGCGGAGCATTTGCGTACTGCCGTCGCTGTTATCGCGACGGCGAACATAGTGGCCCATTGCGATGTAATCGGCGTCGAGGATTTCGTCGGCAAATTCTAAAAATGCCTTAAATTTTATCTCTTTGTTGCACATGATATCGGGATTTGGCGTGCGGCCGGCTTTGTATTCAGCGAGGAAATACTCAAATACATTGTCCCAATATTCGGCAGCAAAGTTGACTGTGTGTAGCTTGATCCCGAGCTTGTCGCATACGGCTTGGGCATCTTTTAAATCTTCTGCGGCCGCGCAGTACTCGTTGTTGTCATCTTCTTCCCAGTTCTTCATGAAAAGGCCTTCAACCTGATAGCCTTGCTGCATAAGCAAATAGGCTGAAACAGATGAATCTACACCGCCGGACATGCCGACAATGACTTTTTTTCCTGTATGAGTGGGTTCGATTGATGTCATAAATCCTAAAAACCATTGAGTATGTGTGTTGGCTAGGTGGATGAATTTAAGCCGCGACATTGAGCGCGTAACAAAAATACCTAACCTAACTAAAAATATGGGCTAACTAAAAATCCAAGCTCACTTTAAATCCAAGCTAACTTTACATCTAGGTGCTGTGCTGCTGATTGCTAAATCAAACTTTTCCAGCGCTATCAAATAAAATGAGTCCGCAAACTGTCAGTAAACCTCGCATTTACGGCCAACTATTTATTTGCTGTACAAGGCCTCTGCAGTAGCACACGCATTAAGCTTAACCAGCCGTTTATGCGGGGCGGTATTCTATCACGCCTTGCTCGCTTGGGCTATCGTGAGGCGGTCACTATTGAGTAAGCTAAGGGGATAAGTTTGGCCATTTTGTGCCTGATTGAGATAGTCTTTTAAGCAATCGAGTACTAAGGGGCTGCGCAGTAAAGAGGACTTGGCTTCTATCTGCGCAAGACTTAACCAATGCGCACTATGGATCGCTTTATCCTGCGGCGCAGGTGAGGGCATATCATCTAACTGCACGAAAAAAGTAAAGCGCACAAAGGCTAAGTCTTCACTGGCGCTAAGTTGATAAATGCCGACGAGTCCTTGGGCTTTGAGTGATAACCCCGTTTCTTCAAACACTTCGCGCTCACAGGCTTGGATCAAGCTTTCATTCGCTTCTAAGTGACCCGCTGGTTGATTAAAGCGTTGCTCGCCTTCAATCCACTCTTCTACCATCAGATATTTGTCCTGTGAAGTTGCATGAACAATACAAGCGACGGTCACATTGGGTTTATATCTTTGACTCATTGAGCCTCCTTTGAGTGGATTTGAATGCAGAAAGTAGGCTGAAATTTAGACTTCATCACCGAGACGGATGCATTTGTGCTCACCCGATGGCAAATTATCTAGACTCCATTGGCCTATTTTATAACGGATTAATCTTAAGGTCGGAAAACCGATATGCGCTGTCATGCGTCTGACTTGGCGGTTGCGGCCTTCATGAATTTGGATTTCTAGCCAAGTTGTTGGGATATTTTTGCGCTCTCTCACCGGTGGATTACGTGGCCAAACGTCGGGTGAATCCATAATTTTGACTTTAGCTGGCAGCGTTATACCATCATTTAATTCAACACCTTGGCGTAGTTTTGTCAGTACATCCTCCGTCGGAACGCCTTCTACTTGCACCCAATAGGTTTTAAAGGTTTTCTTTTTCGGCTCTGTCAGCCTCGCCTGTAATTGACCGTCATTGGTCAGCAACAACAAGCCCTCACTGTCTCTGTCTAAGCGGCCTGCGGCATACACGTCAGCAATGGGGATATAGTCTTTTAGGGTCTTACGACCTTGTTCATCGGTAAACTGGCAAAGTACATCAAAAGGCTTATTAAACAGCACAATAATCGGCGCAATCGTTTGGCTCTGCACCGGTTTTGCCGCCGCAATTGCGCGTCGATTAGGATTTTTAAAGGGTTCTTTCTTTAAACTGCCATTGGCATTTCGTGCTGGCGCCACTTTGCTATCTACGGCGGTAGCGCGGTTGGCAGGGCCTCTGCTGGCGGGCTTAGCGGGTTTAATCGGGCTCTTGGCTGGGGAACTTGCGCTGGCATTGGCACCTTTAGGTTGAAACTTGTTTTTGTTCATACTTTTGCTAACAGGAGGTTGAGACACGCTTACCTGACTTGATTGAGTCGTTAATGTGGTCATAGTGTACTTGGCATTCGCCGTTAGTGGAATTTGAATATTATTGCGAATGCTCTATGATGTCGGCCAGAAAATGTGATCTGTGCCTAAATGTTTATTAGGTTTTAATGAGTCGTTGTAACAAATTTTAGCTTGCGCGCAAAGACAGAAGGGCATTGAGAATTTGAAAGGTGAGGGCGTGGTCGATTGCCTTGATTGATATTTTCCCTGTGCTCAGATTTGTTCGCCATGCTATAAAATTATTATAAAAAATATTAAATTTTACAATAATGTAGGATGTAACATGAAAGATAACTCATCAACAATTATTTACACTGAAACAGACGAAGCGCCAGCACTGGCCACCCTCTCACTCTTACCTATTATTAGAACGTTTACCGACGCCGCGGGCGTTGCGGTTGAAACCCGTGATATCTCGTTATCGGGCCGTATTATTGCCAGTTTCCCTGAGCAACTGACCGAAGCACAAAAGATTGGCGACCATCTGACAGAGCTTGGCGAGTTAGCGAATCAGCCAGAAGCGAACATCATCAAGTTACCAAATATCAGTGCTTCGATCCCACAATTAAAAGCCTGTATCCTTGAACTGCAGCAAAAAGGTTACGACATCCCTAATTATCCGGATGAGCCAAAAACTGACGCTGAAAAGTCAATTAAAACCCGTTACGACAAGATCAAAGGCAGTGCGGTAAACCCAGTACTGCGTGAAGGTAACTCAGATCGCCGTGCCCCATTATCGGTGAAAAACTTCGCCAAGAAAAACCCTCATTCCATGGGGAAATGGGCCAAAGATTCCAAGTCACACGTTGCCCACATGACTGACGGTGATTTCTACGGCAGCGAACAGTCTGTCACTTTATCTGATGCGGGCAGCGTGAATATCGTGCTGACCCAAAAAGATGGTCAAGAAGTGGTGCTCAAATCGGGTCTTAAGCTGCTGGCTGGCGAAATTATCGATGCTGCGGTGTTGAGTAAAAAAGCCTTAGTGAGCTTCTATGAGCGTGAAATCGAAAACGCCAAAGCTGAAGATGTGCTGTTATCGCTGCATCTGAAAGCCACTATGATGAAAGTGTCTGATCCTATTATGTTTGGTCACGCTGTGAAGGTCTTCTTCAAGCCAGTATTTGACAAACATGCGGCGCTTTTCGCTGAATTAGGCGTTGATGTTAACAACGGTTTTGGTGATGTTTATGCCAAGATCGCGACATTACCTGCTGATAGCCGCGCCGAAGTCGAAGCCGATATCGCCGCCGTTTACGCTGCGCGTCCCGCATTGGCTATGGTTGATTCTGACAAAGGTATCACCAACTTACACGTACCAAGCGACATCATTATCGATGCGTCTATGCCTGCTGCGATTCGTTCATCTGGCCAAATGTGGGGACCAGACGGTCAACTGCATGATACTAAAGCCATGATCCCAGATCGTTGTTATGCCGGTATCTACCAAGAAACGATTGCTTTCTGTAAAGAGCACGGCGCTTTTGATCCTAAAACCATGGGCAGCGTGCCAAACGTGGGCTTGATGGCGCAAAAAGCCGAAGAGTACGGCAGCCACGATAAGACCTTTGAAATTCCTGCTGATGGTATGGTTAACGTTGTCGATGCCAGCGGTAAGGTATTGATGAGCCATAACGTGGAAGCGGGCGATATTTGGAGAATGTGCCAAGTTAAAGACGCACCTATCCGTGATTGGGTAAAATTGGCCGTGCGCCGTGCCCGTTTAAGCAATACCCCAGCGGTATTCTGGTTAGATAGCAAACGTGCCCACGATGCGCAAATCATTGCAAAAGTGCAGCAGTACCTGCCTGAGCATGATACTGATGGCTTAGACATCAGCATTATGTCTCCAGAAGACGCGACGCGTTTGTCTTTGGCTCGCATCAAAGAAGGCAAAGATACCATTTCAGTTACGGGTAACGTTCTACGTGACTACCTGACTGACTTGTTCCCTATCCTTGAGCTAGGCACCAGTGCTAAAATGCTGTCAATCGTTCCATTAATGAACGGCGGCGGTCTATTTGAAACAGGTGCGGGTGGTAGTGCGCCTAAGCACGTGCAACAGCTTGAGAAAGAAGGTCACTTACGTTGGGATTCGCTCGGTGAATTCTTGGCTCTGGCGGCGTCTCTTGAGCATTTAAGCCAAACAGTGGGCAATCCAAAAGCCCAAGCATTAGCCGATACTTTAGATCAAGCCATTGGCCAATTCTTAGATAGCAATAAATCGCCATCAAGAAGAGTCGGTGAGCTGGATAACCGTGGTAGCCATTTCTACTTAGCCATGTACTGGGCACAAGCCTTAGCTGCGCAAACGGGCGATGAGCAGTTACAAGCTCACTTCATTCCGTTAGCGCATGCGCTAGCGGCGAATGAGCAAGTGATTGTGGCTGAATTAGCGACGGCACAAGGTGCACCAGTCGATTTAGGCGGTTACTACCGTTTAGATGCGGCTAAGGCTGAAAAAGCCATGCGCCCAAGCGAGACGTTGAACAAGCTGTTGATTGCTTAATTTAGCTCGTTATCACTTTTAGATGGTGTGCGCGTGTGGGCCATCTAAGCTGATGTAAAGTTGTAAGTCATTAGACTGATTTTAAAAAAGGATCTGCATTGCAGATCCTTTTTTATACCCTAAATTTGCTGTCGAGACCGATGATAAAAACTTTTTGCAGGGATGCAATGGATGGTCTGCGGCTATTGAACTTGAATTAAATTCATGCGAAATGATGATGAGCGATGTAGCATTAAGTGGTGAGAATTGATGAAACACGCAGCAATAAAAAGGCAGGGACAAGTCCCTGCCTTTTAGATCATTGGCCTCACCAAACGTTATTTTGTTGGTGAAATGGCTGAAGCGTGCATCCCTTTTGGACCGGCTTCTACTTCAAATTGAACGGGTTGGCCTGCTTTTAGAGTTCGATAGCCTTCCATTTCAATGGTAGAATAGTGTGCAAAAACGTCCTCACCACCTTGATCAGGGCAAATAAACCCGAATCCTTTGGCGTTGTTGAACCATTTAACAGTTCCGCTTGCCATACTTCCACTTCCTTCTGTTGTCTACTTACCAGTAAGATAGTAAAACCTGTATAGACGGGTATTCGTTCACCGTCTGCACAACAGAATGTAAGGAGTAAATGCGGAAGTCAAGCTAAAATTAACAAAGGGGTAACAACTGATTAATTTGAACGGATCAATTGGAAGAGGCCAACACGAGAGGCTAGTATTAAAAAATGGCAAAGATAGGAAATATTGAACACGTTGAAGAACGTGTCGAATCAGAGTTAATGCCGCCTTCGATGTATAAGGTGGTACTCAATAATGATGATTACACCCCAATGGATTTTGTGATTGAAGTTTTGCAGGTTTTCTTTCGCAAGAACGAGCAGGAAGCGACCGATATCATGTTGACGATCCATCACCAAGGAAAAGGAATTTGCGGTATTTTCCCGTTTGGGATTGCAGAAACTAAGGTGATACAAGTAAATCAATTTGCAAGACAAAACCAACATCCGTTACTGTGTTCGTTAGAGAAAGCATAAAACCGCTTTACTCTGTAGTCTGTTGTTAATTTTGGGGGTGCTTATGCTGAACAAAGATCTGGAAGTCACCTTAAATCTGGCGTTTCAGCAAGCCAGAGACGCGCGTCACGAGTATATGACAGTGGAACATCTGTTATTAGCTCTGATCGACAATCCTGCGGCTCAAGAAGCGTTAATCGCCTGTGGAGCGAATCTAGATAAACTCAGAGATGAAGTGGCAAGCTTTATCCAACAAACAACCCCAATCATTGCCGATATTGATGATGACAAAGAAACTCAGCCGACGCTTGGGTTCCAGCGAGTGCTGCAACGGGCAGTATTCCATGTGCAGTCATCGGGTCGCAATGAAGTGAACGGCGCTAACGTGTTAGTTGCCATTTTCAGTGAGCAAGAATCCCAAGCCGTGTATTTACTGCGACGCTGTGACATTAGTCGCTTAGACGTAGTGAATTTTATTTCCCATGGTTTCGCCAAAAATGATGATGCTGAGTCACATCAAGATCAAGAACGTGTCGAAGATCAGAGCGAAGGTAGCGAAGAGCGCAGCATGTTGTCGCAATTTGCGTCCAACTTAAACCAACTTGCAAAGCAAGGGATCATTGACCCACTGATTGGTCGCGACCAAGAAATTGAGCGCGCGATTCAAACCCTGTGCCGTCGCCGTAAAAATAATCCACTGTTAGTGGGTGAGGCGGGTGTAGGTAAAACGGCGATTGCTGAAGGATTGGCGTATCGCATCGTCAATAAACAAGTGCCCGATGTAATGCTTGAAGCGACAGTGTATTCCTTAGATTTAGGTTCACTGCTGGCGGGAACTAAGTATCGCGGCGACTTTGAAAAGCGCTTTAAGAACCTGTTAAAAGAACTGGCGGCTGATAAGCATGCCATCCTATTCATCGATGAGATCCATACCATTATCGGTGCGGGCGCGGCCTCTGGCGGCGTAATGGATGCCTCTAATCTGCTGAAACCTTTACTATCTAGCGGTAACTTGCGCTGCATGGGCTCGACAACTTTCCAAGAATATCAAAGTATTTTTGAGAAAGACCGCGCACTTGCACGTCGTTTCCAAAAGGTGGATATCAATGAGCCTTCAGTGGAAGAAACCACTAAGATTTTGATGGGGCTTAAGTCTAAATACGAAGAATATCATGGGGTTCGTTATACTCAGGCCGCGATCAGCTGCGCTGCAGTATTGTCGGCCAAGCACATCAACGACAGGCATTTACCCGATAAAGCCATCGATGTGATTGATGAAGCGGGTGCGCGTATGGTGATGCTGCCTATGAGTAAACGTAAAAAGACCATAGGCCAAGCCGAGATTGAGTCGATTGTGGCGAAAATGGCACGTATCCCCGAGAAGTCGGTATCCGCTACTGATAAGGACTTACTGCGTAACCTTGAGCGCAACCTTATGATGGTGGTCTTTGGCCAAGATAAGGCCATTGAGAGTCTGAGTTCGGCCATTCGCTTATCGCGCAGTGGCTTAGGTGCTGACCGAAAACCTGTGGGGAGCTTCTTATTCGCCGGTCCCACCGGTGTGGGTAAAACCGAAGTCACTAACCAACTGGCCAACTGCTTGGGGATGAAACTGGTGCGCTTTGACATGTCTGAGTACATGGAAAGCCATACAGTGTCACGCCTGATTGGTGCACCTCCTGGTTATGTGGGTTATGACCAAGGTGGCTTGCTCACGGATGCTGTGATTAAAAATCCGCACTGTGTCGTGCTATTGGATGAAATTGAGAAGGCCCACCGTGATGTCTATAACCTGCTGTTGCAGGTGATGGATCACGGTACTTTGACCGATAATAATGGTCGTAAGGCTGACTTCAGACATGTGACTTTGGTGATGACTACTAACGCGGGTGTACAGGAGACTATTCGTAAGTCGATTGGCTTTACCCAGCAAGATCACACCCAAGATGCATTATCTGAAATTAATCGAGTATTTTCGCCAGAATTTCGAAATCGTCTCGATTCCATCATTTGGTTCAATCATTTGGACATGACGATTATCGCCAAAGTGGTCGATAAATTCTTGGTGGAATTGCAGGCTCAATTGGATGCAAAACACGTTACTTTGGATGTCAGCGACGAAGCCAGAACCTTGTTGGCCGAGAAAGGTTACGACAAGAACATGGGCGCGCGTCCAATGGCTCGGGTCGTGACCGAATTGATCAAACGTCCATTGGCAGACGAGATCTTATTTGGTGTCTTAGAGTCAGGCGGTGTGGCGCATGTGGATGTGAAGGAGGGCGAGATTGTCATTCGTACCGAACGTCACGAAAAAGCGACAACAAAAGCTTAACGCTTGATTATCCATTAGTTTTAGACATAAAAATGGCTGCAATTGCAGCCATTTTTTTCATCTTTCGCAAACAAAAAAACCCGGCCTTGCCGGGTTTTTAAATCTAAGAGGCTATATCAGCGTGCGCGGAAGACAATGCGACCTTTGGTCAGATCATAAGGAGTCAGCTGGACGGTAACTTTATCGCCAGTAAGGATCCGGATGTAGTTTTTGCGCATTTTGCCTGAAATGTGGGCTATCACCACATGACCATTTTCAAGCTCTACACGAAACATTGTGTTTGGCAAGGTTTCAAGGATAGTGCCTTGCATTTCAATGTTGTCTTCTTTCGCCATTAATTAATTATCCCATTAGCCTTCGAATATAAAAAACGGGCGTATCATGCCCCAAATTCCCCCCGCTGTAAAGGGGAAGTACTTAGCAAACTTGGGAATACTCCCAGCCCGTCGGTGTCAGAATTTGATAAGGGCGATACAAACGCTTGTAAGACATCTTACGGTTTTCATCTATTTGATATCCGAGATAAACAAATTCTTTATTCATGAGTTTCGCCAGTCGACACTGAATTAAAATTAACAGTGCGCCGAGGGAGCGATGTTCTTCGTCGGGGTCAAAATAGCTGTAAATTGCCGAAAGACTATTGGGCAAACTATCAGTGACCGCAACTGCCAATAATTTATTTCCATCATAGACTTCGATAAACGTTGGCGGTAACCAATGGCAAAAAAGAAAGTGATTATATTGATCTTCACTCGGGGGAAACATGGGGCCGTCAAAATGTCGCCCACGAATATAATGTTCATATAGCGTATATTGCTCGGCGGTTTGCTCCGATGTAATTCGCCAAGTCAGATCTTGGTTTTTTGCTAAAGTGCGTTTTTGGCGTTTCGATGGGACAAATTCATGGGTTGGTACACGGATTGGTTGGCATGCACTGCATCTAGGGCAGCGTGGTTTGTAGATAGAGCTACCACTGCGGCGAAAACCTACCGCGAGCAAACGCTCAAATAAAATAGGATCGAGCGTATCTTCTTGGATGACGAGTAGCTGCTCCTGCTGGCCATCAAGGTAGCTGCAGGGAAATATTTGACTGATACCGATAGCGATCGATGCTTTACTCGAGTTCAAGGATGACCTCTTTAGTGGCCCAAGTATTTGGGTCCACGGGATTGTTTCTCAGTTCGCTCAGTAACGTTATAAAATCAATGCGTTTAATAGCTTTAGCTCCCAAACTTTCTAGGTGGGGATTCATCACTTGTGCGTCGATGAGTTTGAATCCCATCTTGAGTAAATGTTGTTGCAGTGCGGCAACGGCGGCCTTGGATGCATTGGTTTTACGGTGAAACATGGATTCGCCGCAAAATACTTGGCCGATTGCTAAGCCGTAAAGCCCACCGATTAAACGTTCACCTTCCCACACTTCAATGGAGTGGGCATGACCTGTGTGATGCAATTCGCGATAGGCCATTTGAATTTCTTGGGTGATCCAAGTGCCGCTCTGTTTTTCTCTTGGCTGCGCACATCCCGCCATCACATCGGTGAAAGCGTGATTGATTGTGATCCGCCAAGGTTGTTTTTTTAAGTATTTACGCAGGCTGGTGCTGATGTGAATTTCACCTGGAATAAACACGGCGCGGGGATCCGGTGACCACCATAGGATGGGATCGTCAGAATTAAACCAAGGAAAAATACCGTTGTAGTAAGCAGAGAGTAAACGTTCAGGACGTAAGTCGCCGCCGATAGCCAATAAACCATTAGGATCGGTTAAGGCGTGCTCGGGCGAAGGAAAAGCGTCAAATTCGTGATTCAGGAAAGACAGTGACTTCACAATTGAGTATGATTTAGTTATAGACCTTATTATTAAGTTAGCGGAAATTCAGATATGTGGAAACCTACTCTAGCAAGCTTTATGTTTATTTTTGCTTTTATCATCAGCCCTGCTAATGCTGGCTATGATCGCAATCAAGCCGTGCCAGTTGAGAAAGTACTCTATGGCGATATCACTTCGGTACGTAATATCACCGAAACCCAGTTAATTGAAGACCGTAATCAAGGTTGGAAAACCTTCGGTGGCGCCTTAGCGGGTGGGGTGATTGGTAATCAGTTTGGTGGCGGGTCGGGTCGAGATGTTGCGACGATTTTAGGTGCCTTGATTGGTGGGGGTATCGGTAACCGTTATGGCAGTGGTACTAGCGTGCAATCGTTTAAGCTGGTGGAACTGATGATCAATCAAGAAGATGGTACTCAGGTCATGGTGATCCAAGATTACGATGCTGGCATGACGTTTAACGCGGGTGACAGAGTTCGAGTGGTGTACCTGCAAGGTGGCGTGCGTGTTGATATCGCGATGTAAGCGATTGTCTCATCTTGAATAAGTGCTCATCTTCAGTAAATGGTCATCTTGAGTAACGGACGGTAATGCAATGACACGGACAGAACTAAGCCAATATTTAGCCGATTTTTTACATGTGTCGGCCTTTAAGGATTATGCACCCAATGGGCTGCAGGTAGAAGGCAAGGATGAGATCCACACCTTAGTCACGGGCGTGACAGCGTGTCAGGCCTTGATCGATGAAGCGATTCGATTAAACGCCGATGCGATATTGGTTCATCACGGCTTTTTTTGGAAGAATGAACCTGAAGTGATCACAGGCATGAAACAACGCCGAATTAAGGCGCTGCTCAAGCATGATATTAGCTTGTTTGGGTATCATTTACCCTTAGATGCCCACCCAATGCTCGGTAATAACGCGACTTTGGGGAGACAGCTTGGGATCGTCGACGCAGAAGCCATCGAAGAGGTGGCTCAGGGGCTACTGTGGCGTGGAAAACTTGATCTTGCAGTCAGTGCTAGCGAATTTTCTCACACCCTTGAGAATGCGTTAGGCAGAGCCCCACTGCACATTGGTGATCGCGATGCTAAGATCCAACATGTAGCTTGGTGTACTGGTGGCGCACAGGATTATATCGATGTTGCGGCGAGTTTAGGTGTGGATGCGTTTATCAGTGGTGAAGTGTCCGAGCGAACGTTCCATAGTGCGGTAGAGCAGGGCATACATTATTTTGCGGCGGGGCACCATGCGACAGAACGTTTTGGCATTCAAGCCTTAGGCCGTCACCTCGCCCGCGAGTTTGATCTCGTGCACCATTTTGTGGATATCACCAATCCGGTCTAATCCATTCATAAAGCGGCTTATGATGACCATCTAACTGTTTTATTCCTAAACGAAAGGCGAGCATGGCTCGCCTTTTTTATTGTGGTTTATTATTACTTATAGTCACTCAAATCCGTTTCTCTAGCGTTTGTGCAATCAGCTCTTAGCCTTTAGCTGCTAGATCAGCCCAAAAGTGGACAATACAAAGATGCCTAAGGTGCACGTGATCAGCGAGCAGACTGTGGTTAGCGCAATAATATTGGCCGCAAGGGGCGCATTGCCACCCATGGCGCGCGCCATCACATAGCTTGCGGCTGCGGTGGGTGCAGAACTCATTAAAAAGACCATTGCTAACTCAATCCCTCGATAACCCAACAGCAAGGCCCCAATAGTGATAAAAAGCGGGGCAAAGATCAGTTTCAATGCGGTCGAGAACCAAGTTGTATGCTTTTCATGTTTGAGTGAACCAATATCGAGCGAGCCGCCGGTGCACAGTAGCGCTAATGGCAGGGTCATATTGGCAAAGTATTGTCCCGCATCGAGCACCATTTTCGGTACTGGAATAGCAAGCAAATAGAACAAGATGCCAACCATAATGGCAATGATCAACGGGTTTTTGGTGATGGTCTTGATGATCACGCCAAATGCACGTTGGCTGGATTCTTCGCCTTTAGGGCTTAGGCAAATAACCGCTTGAATGTTATACAGCAGCGTCATCGAGGCAACATAGACCGCGGCTAAGGCAACACCAGAACTCCCATAGGCGTTGGAAACATAAGCTAAGCCGATAATGGCGGTATTGGCCCGAAAACCCCCTTGAATGATCACACCTTGGTCTTTGTGCTTGGGAAATAGCCGCCCAGTTGCATAGGTGGAGAGTATAAAAAACAGGAAATTGGCCGCTAAACCATAGCCAATTAAGGGCGCACTGGAGGCGAGATCATGATTGGAAGTAATGATGCTAAGGAACAGCAAGGCTGGCAGCGTCACGTTAAAGACTAAGCTTGATGCAACATCAATAAAGTTTTCATTGATGATTTGGGTGCGTTTTAGGATCACACCGAGCGCTAACATCAAACAGATTGGACCCGTAATCGAGGCAGAAAACAGCAACTGCTCAACGATATTTCCCATAACGACTCCTCGAGTTATTCATTTAGCACTGCGTCGATTTTAGACTTGTCACTGATATGAATGTCACATTGCCGTGAATATCTTGTCGATAGAAATACGAGTTTTAACTCGGTCTCTTAAACCACTCAGTTAAAATTAAATGGCTTAAACTCAGTCTTTTAAAAGACTGCGTGACACTTGCGACCACGAATCGGCTCAAACAATCGATACCAACAAATAAGGCCACATAAAATGCGGCCTTATTGATTTTTCGAGCGTTATCTAGCGCAGATTACTTAACCCGCATGCCAGGCTGTGCGCCTTCATGGGGTTCTAAAATCCACAGATCGCTGCCACCAGGGCCAGCGGCCAAAACCATGCCTTCTGACATGCCAAAACGCATCTTACGTGGTGCTAAGTTAGCCACCATCACAGTTAGTTTGCCTTCAAGGTCTTCTGGCGAATAGGCCGATTTGATCCCTGCAAACACTTGGCGTGTTTCGCCGCCGATGTCGAGCTGCAACTTCAGTAACTTGTCTGCGTCAGCAACATGCTCGGCTTTCACGATACGAGCGATACGCAGGTCGATTTTCGCAAAATCATCAAAGTTGATGGTTTCACTGATAGGATCGTTAACCAGAGGCTCACTGCTGACATTAGATGATTCAACCGTTTTTTCAGGCGCAGCCGTCTTTGGTGCATCGGCCGTGACTTGCAGGTTATCCTTGGAGTCGGCAACCATAGCATTGACTTTATCGAGCTCAACACGTTGCATCATGGCTTTGAATGGAGCTATTTCATGACCCGCTAAATCTTGGTTCAATGCATTCCAAGTGAGCGGTAGTTGGAAGAAGGCTTCCACATCTTGGGCTAAACGTGGCAATACAGGTTTTAGATACGTCACGAGAATACGGAACAGATTCAAGGCATTTGAACACACTTGATGGGCCGCTTCCTGTTGATCATCGTGTTTCACCATTTGCCAAGGTGCTGCATCGGCTACAAAACCGTTAGCAATATCCGCCAGTGCCATGATTTCGCGCATTGCTTTGCCGTATTCGCGCGACTCGTAAAATTCGGCAATCACCTCTTGCTTGGCTAGAAACGCCTCAGTCAGTGTGGTGTCGTTAATTTTCGCTAGCTTGCCATCGAAACGTTTAGTGATAAAACCTGCAGTGCGCGAGGCTAAGTTCACTAGCTTACCGACTAAGTCTGAATTCACGCGCTGGGCGAAATCTTCGAGATTTAAATCTAAATCGTCGATACGGCTGCTGAGTTTGGCGGCGTAGTAGTAACGTAAATATTCAGGATCTAAATGATCTAAATAAGTTCGCGCCTTGATGAAAGTGCCTTTGGATTTTGACATCTTAGCGCCGTTGACCGTCACATAGCCGTGGGCATAGACGCTGTTTGGCTGGCGGTAACCTGAGCCGTGTAACATGGCTGGCCAAAACAGACTGTGGAAGTAGACTATGTCTTTACCGATGAAGTGATAAACCTCGGCGGTTGAATCTTTGCCCCAGAATTCCTCAAAGCTCAGCTCAGGGCGTTTGTCACAGAGGTTTTTGAACGAACCCATATAACCGATAGGCGCATCTAGCCAAACGTAGAAATACTTGCCTGGCGCATCGGGAATTTCGAAACCAAAATACGGCGCATCACGGGTGATATCCCATTGCTGCAGACCTTGATCGAACCATTCGTCGAGTTTATTGGCCATCTCGACTTGCAGGGCACCAGAGCGAGTCCACTCTTTTAGCATGCCTTCGAAGGCGGGCAGGTCGAAGAAAAAGTGCTCAGTGTCTTTCATCACTGGTGTCGCACCCGATACCGCTGATTTTGGATTGATGAGCTCAGTTGGGCTGTAAGTCGCGCCGCAGGCATCACAGTTATCGCCGTATTGATCCGGTGACTTACACTTAGGACAAGTGCCTTTTACGAAGCGGTCTGGCAAGAACATGGATTTCTCAGGATCGAACAGCTGAGAAATACTCTTGCTCTTGATATAGCCATTCGCACGTAGCTTGAGATAAATATCACTCGCCAGTACGCGGTTTTCATCGCTGTGGGTGCTGTGATAGTTATCGAAGGCGATATTGAAATCGGCAAAATCCTGCTGATGTTCTTTGTTCACTTGGGCAATCATGTCTTCTGGCGCTATGCCTAATTGCTGTGCTTTAAGCATGATTGGCGTGCCATGGGCGTCATCGGCACAAATATAGTGGCACTCATGTCCACGAAGCTTTTGATAACGCGACCAGATATCTGTCTGTATGTATTCCAGCATGTGACCTAAATGTATCGGTCCGTTTGCATAGGGAAGTGCGCTGGTCACGAGAATTTTACGTTGTGAAGTTGCCATCTTGTCTCAAATATCGTGGTGGGCCAAAAATATTGGTAGAGATACTAACCGATTACAGGATGATTTTCATCAAAACCTGAGCCAATTGAGCTAAATCTGCGCTAATGTTTTCTGCATTATCTGGTACACTTGGGCAAATTTATTGGTGGGGGTAATTCTTTTGTCTTCAACTCAAACTGATTATCGTCTGAATGACGATCTTCTCGGGCCAGTTCTGGCTATTCTCGATTCATTTGTTGACCCGTATCTCGCGAAAGGGTTAGTGAGCGCAGGATGCGTAAATAAGCTGGCATTGGAAGGTAAGCGTTTGCAGCTTGGCTTAGTCTATCCATACCCTTGTATGACTCAGTATCGCGACACTGTCATGGCGCTGACGAATAAGTTAGCGGTGCTCGATGCTATTGATGAAGTCGAGTGTGAAATCGATTTTCAACCTAAAGCTTATTCAGCGTTATCTTCTATTGCGCCGATTGCCAATGTGAAGCAAGTGATTGCCGTAGCCTCAGGTAAGGGCGGCGTGGGTAAGTCAACCACAGCGGTGAACTTAGCTTTGGCATTAGCGGCCGAAGGTGCGCTGGTGGGTATTCTCGATGCGGATATTTACGGCCCGTCAGTGCCTATGATGTTAGGTATTCCTAATTTCAGACCGCTTTCCCCAGATGGTAAACATATGACAGCCGCCAGTGCCCATGGTATTGCCGCGCAGTCGATTGGTTTTATGCTCAGTGGTGATGAAGCTGCCGTGTGGCGTGGCCCAATGGCCGCGGGCGCGTTAGCCCAGTTACTGAATGAAACCCAATGGCCAGAACTGGATTATTTAGTCGTTGATATGCCACCTGGCACAGGGGATATTCAGCTCACGTTATCGCAAAAAGTTCCTGTGAGCGGCGCCGTTATCGTGACGACACCGCAGGATATCGCGCTGGCCGATGCCAAGAAGGGCATCAATATGTTCCAGAAAGTGAACATTCCTGTGCTGGGTATTGTCGAGAACATGAGTTTCCATTTATGTCCTGAGTGTGGTCATAAAGAACATCCATTTGGAACTCACGGCGGCAGTAAAATCGCTGAACGCTATCAAGTTCCACTGTTAGGCGCTTTGCCGCTGCACATTAATATCCGTGAAGCCATGGATAATGGTGCGCCGACCGTCGTTGCCGAACCTGACAGTGAAGTCGCAGCTCTTTATCGGGAAATTGCCCGTAAAGTGGGCGCAGAATTGGCTTTAAAGCAAAGCCAGAAAACAGTTTCTATTAGTGTTTCAGATGACGAGTAAGGTTTAAGGGTATGAATTCTCAGCAGTGTGTCATTATTGCAATTGCTGGCGCGTCAGCATCGGGCAAAAGTTTAATTGCCAAAACGATTTTTGACGAATTGCGCCGCGATTTAGGCACAGATCAAATTGGGGTAATTAATGAAGACGCGTACTATCGCGATCAGAGTCATTTATCCATGGATGAACGGGTATTAACGAATTACGATCATCCAAAAGCGCTGGACCATCAACTGCTGTGCACGCATTTACAGTTGCTCAAGTCTGGCGAAGCTGTTGATATCCCTTGTTATAGCTATACAGAACATACACGCACTGCAGAAACCTTAAAGATGACACCGAAAAAAGTGATCATTTTAGAAGGTATCTTATTGCTGACCGATCCTAAGCTACGTGCCCTGATGGACGCGAGTGTGTTTATGGACACGCCGCTGGACATTTGTTTCCTACGTCGCTTAACTCGTGATGTGGCCGAGCGCGGCCGTACGATGGAATCTGTGATTTCACAGTACAAGAAAACCGTGCGTCCTATGTTCTTACAGTTTATCGAACCCTCGAAACAATACGCTGATATTATCGTTCCCCGTGGCGGCAAAAATCGTATTGCGACTGATATTTTAAAGACTCGTATCCAACATTTACTGGCAAAATAACGACATAAAAACTCAAGGAGTAATAGGCAAGATGCGCTTAACCGATATCGAAATTGAACAGGCCCTTGATAACGGCACTATCGTAATAGAACCTCGCCCAGGCATAGAAGCTATTTCAGGCGTCAGTGTTGATGTGCGCTTAGGTGGACAGTTTCGCGTCTTTAAAGATCATACCGCGCCTTTTATCGACTTGAGTGGTCCAAGTGCTGAGATGCAAGCGGCGCTTGATCGGGTGATGAGTGAGATTATCGAAATCCCCGATGGCGAAGCATTTTTCTTGCATCCTGGAGAATTGGCTTTGGCTGTGACTTACGAGAGCGTAACTTTACCTGCTGATATCGTCGGTTGGCTTGATGGCCGTTCGTCTCTAGCGCGTTTAGGCCTGATGGTACACGTAACGGCGCACCGTATCGATCCGGGTTGGCAAGGTAAAATTGTGCTCGAGTTTTATAACAGCGGCAAGTTACCTTTAGCCTTGCGCCCACGCATGACTATAGGTGCGCTTAACTTTGAACGCTTAAATCATGCGGTTGCACGTCCTTATAACACCCGTAAAAGTGCCAAGTACAAAGATCAGCAAGAAGCGGTGGCTAGCCGTATCAGTCAGGACTAACACGCGTGTTCTGGGTGAATGGCGCATCGCAGGCAAGTGTCGACCCTTCCGATCGAGGGCTTGCCTACGGTGATGGTCTGTTTGCAACGATGCGAACGGACGCTGAGGGGATTATTTTTTTTGAAGCCCATCAAGCCCGTTTAACCGCAAGCGCCGCAAGGCTTGGATTTCAATGGCAAATGAGTGAAGCATTGCAACAGCAACTGAATATCTTAGCCATTGAATATCCGCATCATTGCATTAAGTTAATCGTTTCCCGTGGTGTTGGTGGTCGTGGCTATACACCGCCAGAAAATGTTAATCCTACCGAAATCGTCTCAGTTCATACTATCCCCGGTCATTATGCTCAGTGGCAGCAACAGGGTATTAGCCTTAAAACTTCGTCGGTACGATTGGGTTTGCAGCCTCTGTTGGCAGGGATGAAGCATTTAAATCGACTCGAACAAGTTTTGATTAAATCACACTCTTTACCGCAGGGATTTGATGACTGGTTAGTCAAAGATATCGAGGAGAATGTGATTGAATCTTCGATGGCGAATGTGTTTTTTATCAAAGATAATCGCATTATCACGCCTTCATTAGCCCTGTGTGGCGTGGCGGGTGTGATGCGCGAACAGATAATGTTGGCCTTGCTTGAACAGAACATGAATATCGAATGTTTGCCCGTTGGCGCCGAGCGTTTAATCGAATTTGACTCAGCGTTTATCACTAACAGCGTTTTAGGGATTGTGGATGTACTGGCGATAGACTCGCTCAAGTTCACCCGTGCTCCGATTACCGCGCAACTTAGACAGACACTTTCACTCACTCTATGAAAAAAATCATTATTATCGCCAGTTCAACCCTGTTGACCTTGCTAACCTTAGTCTGTTTGGGTGCCTTTTGGGGCTATCAAACGGTTGTCGAATACAGTCAAACGCCGCTGAGTCTCAGCGAGCCTAAAGAGTTGAAGGTTGAACGCGGCACCAGTGTAAATCAACTGGCGCAGCAACTTGCCGATGACGGCGTTATTCAAGATACGTGGAAACTCAAGTGGCTACTTAAGTTTCGTCCTGAGCTTGCCAAAATTCGCACGGGACTTTATGAAATATCACCTTCACAAACGATTACTGATTTACTCAATGATTTGATCGCTGGGAAAGTAAAAACCTTCAGTTTGACCTTAGTTGAAGGTAAAACTATTGTGGAATGGGAACAACAGCTTACCAGTGCTCCGCATTTACAAATGTCACCAGAAGCTTTTGCAGCGGTATTGATGGCACAAGGCGATGATTCTGGTTTGCCTGAAGGAAAATTCTTCCCCGACACTTATCATTATACCGCCGAGGCGGATGCTAAAGTCATGCTGACTCAAAGCTATAAAATGATGGAGCAGGAGCTTGCCAAAGCGTGGGCAGAACGGGCGCCAAATTTGCCGTTAAAATCGCCCTATGAAATGCTGATTTTGGCATCGATAGTTGAAAAGGAAACCGGCCAAGCCCATGAGCGTGAGCAAATCGCCGGTGTATTTGTTAATCGTCTTAACCTAGGTATGCGTCTGCAAACCGATCCGACCGTTATTTACGGCATGGGTGATCGCTATAAGGGTAATATCACCCGCAAAGATTTAGTCGAAGAGACGCCTTTTAATACTTATCGCATCTTTGGATTGCCGCCGACGCCGATAGCTGCACCGAGTAAAGCCTCATTGATGGCCGTGTCTAAGCCCGCCAGTGTGAGTTACCTTTATTTTGTATCGCGCAACGATGGCACCCATGTGTTTTCAACCACGCTTGAAGAACACAATCACGCCGTAGACGTCTATCAGCGTAAGATAAAACCAGCGACGCCAGAAAAATCCCCAAAGTAAAAATGCAGAGAAAGAAAATCCAATGTCAGTTTTTGCAAAATTTATCGTTATTGAAGGTTTAGAAGGCGCAGGTAAGTCGAGTGCGATTAACCTTATTCGCGACTTTATTGAAAAACATACGGGTAAAGCACCGATTTGCACCCGCGAACCGGGCGGTACACCATTGGCTGAACGTATCCGTGATTTAGTTAAGATTGCCGATGCGAACGATCCCCTGTGTGATGAGGCCGAGTGTTTACTCATTTATGCTGCCAGAGCTCAGTTGGTTGCTAATGTCATAAAGCCCGCGCTTGCGCAAGGGCAATGGGTATTGGGTGATAGACATAATCTATCGTCATTAGCTTATCAAGGTGGTGGCAGAGGTTTAATGCCGTTAGTGGAAGCGGTGAGCACTGCAACACTAAAGGGATTTAAACCCGATCTTACTTTGTACTTAGATTTAGATCCTAAGCTTGGGCTTACCCGTGCAGCTAAACGTGGTGAGCTTGATAGAATTGAGCAACAAGCGATTGATTTCTTTGAGCGAGCACGCGCTACATATCTCAAACTTGCCAGCGAAGATGACAGTATCGTGGTTATAGACGCGAGCCAAACTATGGCTGAAGTGCACAAAGATATCTTAGCCGTGCTTCAGGCGATGGTATGGTAGCCGAGTCCGGATTTACGGCTGAGCAATTACCTTGGCTCGAAGGGCCAAGACAGGCATTTTTAGCGCAATTAGCGCGTCAAAAAATACCTCACGCACAACTCGTGGGCATTGATTCAGCCTATGGTGGTGAGTTGCTGAGTGTGTTTATGGCGCGCGCGGCTATGTGTTTGCAGCCAACGCCTGTGGGAGCGTGCGGTTTTTGTAAGTCTTGTCAGCTCTATGATGCGGGCAATCATCCTGATTTTTATCATATCGCCGCCGATGGCAATCAAATTAAAGTCGATCAAATTCGTGAGCTGTGTACGCGTCTGACAGCCACCGCACAGCAAAGTGGCAGGCGTGTAGCGATTATCCACCACAGCGAGCGTCTTAACTCCGCAGCCGCGAACGCACTCCTTAAAACCCTTGAGGAGCCAGGTAAAGACACCTTACTGATTTTGCAGTCGGATACGCCTGCACGTTTGATGGCGACGGTTAGCAGTCGTTGTCAACGCATTCCCTTTGTCGTTCCGAGTCGAGAGGTCATCAAAAACTGGCTTGCCCAGCGATGTGGTATTCAAGAGGATGTGACTTGGTGTTTGAGTGTGGTGGGGGGGCCGTTAAAGTTGGCTGAGAGTTTGCAGTCTGAGGGTAGCCAACAGAGTCGGTATCAATCCTTGCTACAATTTCGCAAAGATTGGGCACAAAGTTTGTCGTCTGGTCATCTGTGTGCTAGTTTGTTAATAATAAGTGAACAACAAATAATTGATGTTCTTAAGGTTTTGTACCTACTTATACGACAGGTTTTACTGAAAAATAGCCATCAAGATGCGTTTGTTCATGCGCAGCTCGGGAATTTGGCGGCTAAGATCATGGGAATGTGTCATAGCTTAAGCACAATGCCGAGCGTCAATTATCTGGCCCTGTGTCAAAGTTATGTCTTAGAATATAGAGAGATAACAAATAAGTAATATGCCATGGTAGATCTCGTCGTTAATTTTGATACTTTACATCAGTTATATCGTGCCTATATGCCTTTTATTAAGCCGGCAGGATTATTTATTGCGACCAGTGAAAGTCATTATCTTGGCCAACCGCTGACGATTGCGTATCGTTTACCCGGCGCAACCCTCACTAATGAATTTCGTGGTGTTGTGGTGTGGATTAATCCCTTAGGAGCGTCGGGTGGCCGCCCTGTGGGGATTGGCATTAAAATTATTTCTGAGCCAGATAGCCATAAACACCATATCGAAAAGTTACTGTCCCGCGAACTCGCCTCCGGCGATCTAACCTGCACTATGTAGCTTAGCCTGCATTATTGATCTGGTTTAAACGTTTGTTCACTGCCTAAACTGGCTATTTACTTCTGTTGAATTTGACCTCGATCTCTTGGCTGGGTATCCTTGTCGTCCTTTGTTACTCTGCTTGGAAATCCTTGTGCTTATTGATTCACACTGCCATCTCGATCGCCTCAAAGCGGCGCCTGATCAACAAACCTTAGAACAGATTCTTGCTAATGCTAAAGCTCGTGGCGTGGACTATATGTTGTGCGTGAATGTACGCCAGCAGGGATTTGAATCGATGCGAGATAAAGTTGCAGCCTTCGAACAGGTATTTTTGTCATCGGGTGTGCATCCATTAGACGTTAAAGAAGGCCTCGATGTTGAGCAAATCCGCCGCTTTGCCACCGATCCTAAAGTGGTCGCGATTGGTGAAACGGGGTTAGATTATTTTTATGCAGACGACACTAAGCTGTTGCAACAGCAATGTTTTGAGCAGCAGATTGCCCTTGCGGTAGAAGTGAATAAACCTTTAATTGTCCATACCCGTGATGCACGTGAAGATACGATCAATATGCTTAAGCAGGGCAACGCGGATAACGTTGGCGGCGTGCTGCATTGCTTTACCGAGAACTGGGAGATGGCGAAAGCGGCGATTGATCTCGGCTTTTATATTTCGGTTTCAGGCATAGTCACTTTTAAAAATGCGGGTGATCTGCGAACCGTTATTCGCAAAGTGCCTCAGGATCGTCTGCTAGTTGAAACTGATTCGCCTTATTTGGCGCCGATCCCACACCGTGGACAAGAGAATCAGCCTGCCTATGTGCGCGATGTGGCTGAGTTTGTGGCAGAGCTTAGAGGTGAGCGTTACGAAGATCTTGCTGAATACACCAGCAATAACTTCTTTAATTTATTCAAAGATGCAGCGCGTTTAGTTGGCCGTTAGCAGCAAGTGCTTTGACCCATTTTATGCGATTGCGTGATTGTTAGCGTACAGGCATAAAAAAAGGCCCAAAACGATTAAAGCTGTTTGGGCCTAGGGGAATGGCTCATTGAAGAGCCGTGCGCTACAGGTGAAAGCGCCATGCAGTGCGCTTTACAATAGACTCAGTGTAGTCGAGCTTTTGTCTTATAGTCGCGCTCACTTTCCCCTTTTTTAGGTTATTTATCGCTAAAAAACAGCGAAATTATAACGATTTTGTCTGTTCTGGTAGTAGTAACACTTTATCTTTCACTAAGTCTCTGGGTAGATTGTTTTTTAACTTATTACCTAAATGTTTCGCCATGCCTAATGGTGCACCGCCATAACAGACGATCACTTCACCTTGAGCTTTCACTGCGGTGTTTAGGGCAATATCTCGCCCCATCAAATACTCTTTCGCTTCAACATCGCTCACATCGACCGTTTTTGCGGTTGGGCTGAGTTGTTTTCCTGCTAATGCAATAATCGCTTCATGGCGGACTTTAAAGCCGTGTTTACTGTTATCGGCGAGTTTAATGCCAATGCGCTGAAAGCGCATACGGCCAATAAAAGCGTTGAATTCATGCGGAAATAGCCAGAATTCATCATCGCGAACCATGATGAGTTCGTCCGGTAAGCTGATGCCTAAATCCTGCTGAAAATAGTCTTTGATCCCTTGGGCTTGTTTCGCTGATGCGGGCGTGAAGGGGAAGTTTTTCTGCAGTTTAGGCTCAGGCTGTAAACGCGGCACTGAGGCGGTTTTTGTCAATTTAGCGACAAAGAAACCTTCACTGTCGTAAATCTGTGGCCAGACATGTAAGAAGCCTTCGGGCGTTGTAGCTCGATTTGCACCATCAAATAAATCGCTTAAGGATTCAAATTGCACCGCATCGCCGTAGACTTGCTTTAAATACTCGCACACGCCTTGGTTTTCGAGGCGGTTTAAGGTGCAGGTTGAGTAGACCAAACTGCCACCGGGTTTCAGGGCGAGAAACGCCGATTCGATTAAGGCTTTTTGGGTTTCGCTAATCGCCAGCACATCGTCTAGGTTCCAGTGTTTTAGCGCATCGGCGTCTTTACGCACTGTGCCTTCACCGCCACAGGGCGCATCGATAAGCACGGCATCAAAACTTTCGTACAGGTATTCGCCAAATACACGGCCATCGAAATGGGTGAGGGCGCAGTGGCTCGCGCCCATTCGCAGCACATTGGCGTGCAATACTTTCACGCGGCTCGCCGAATACTCATTAGCTACCAATAAGCCTTGGTTTTGCATCAATGCGGCCATTTGCGTGGTTTTTGAACCGGGTGCAGAGGCGAGATCGAGTACGCACTGCCAATGTGCATTCGGTGTAAAAAGTGCGGTCGGCGGCAACATAGAGCTGGCTTCTTGAATGTAGAATAGACCCTGAATGTGCTCTAAGGCATTGCCGAGCTGTTCTTCTTCGTCGTAACTGATCCAAAATCCGTCTTCACACCAAGGAATAGGATCGAACGTCCAGCCCTTAGGTTGCATCAAGGTCTTAAAGTCGTCACTGCTGATTTTTAAGGTATTGACCCGAATTGAACGTCTAAGCGGCCTGTCGCAGGCGGCAATAAACTCGTCCATGGATAAATGGGCGGGGAGTTCTTGGGTGATTGTATCGATAAAATTTTGATTTAATTGGACCATTGATTTCATTGAACCATAGGAAAATAGACTGTGTATCAACTGGCGCGAGTATATCATAATCCCTTATTGGTCTGAGATTTTCTCCCGAGCCGCCAAGGTTACTATTGTGATTTAATGTTTATACTTTGACGATTTCAGCGATATTGGAATGAGTCGCCATAAAGCTAGCACTCAGTAGCCATGAGCTAATAGAATAAAAACAAATAAAAATAAGGGGATTAGCGTGCTGAATCGCGTGTGGTTGGCTTTTTTTATCACAGCATTGCTTGCAATAGCGGTGCAACTGTTCAATGGGCACATAGAAGTCCTATCGGCTTCGGTCGCCGCATTATTTGCGAGTGCTAAGCTTGCTGCTGAAATTTCCCTTGGGCTGATTGGCGTGCTTTCTCTGTGGATGGGATTGATGCAGGTTGGAGAAAAGGCTGGCGTTGTCGGCGCTATTGCCTTTGTGTTTGAGCCATTACTGCGCCGTTTGATGCCTGAAGTGCCCAAGGGGCATCCGGCCTTTGGCAGTATCACGATGAATTTAACAGCGAATATCTTTGGGTTAGATAATGCTGCCACACCACTTGGTTTAAAGGCGATGCATGATTTACAGAGTTTAAATCCGCTAAAAACCGTGGCGACTAATGCGCAAATCTTATTTTTAGTACTCAATACTTCCTCTGTGACCTTAGTGCCTGTGACGGTATTCCTTTATCGTGCCCAGCAAGGTGCCGCTGCGCCTGCGGATATTTTCTTGCCGATTTTACTGGCTACTTCGGCATCGACATTGGCGGGCTTGCTGGTTGTGGCGTTAGTGCAGCGAATTTCATTATTAAACTCAGTGGTGCTCGGTTATGGCGCCTTGATGCTCTCAGGATTAGTGGCGAGTGGTTTTTATCTGATGACTTTAAGTGCTGAGGCCATTGGCACTGTGTCGACGGCAATGGGCAATGGTATTTTGCTGTTATTGGTATTTACCTTCGTGATTGTTGCGGGCATTCGCAAGGTGGCGGTTTATGATGAGTTTATTGAAGGGGCAAAGGCGGGTTTTGCTCAATCTATCCAGTTGATCCCTTATTTGCTTGCTATGTTATTAGCGATTGGTTTACTGCGTGCATCCGGCGCCTTGGATTATCTGTTGCAGTTGATTGCCACTGGTGTGCGGATATTGGGTTTTGATACGCGTTTTGTCGATGCAATGCCGACCGCACTGATGAAACCTTTTAGTGGCTCAGGCGCCAGAGCTATGATGCTTGAGACAATGGATCACCACGGAGTAGATTCCTTTGCGGGTCGATTAGCGGCGATTTTTCAGGGTAGCACTGAAACCACTTTCTATGTTCTCGCTGTGTATTTTGGTTCTGTGGGTATTCGCCATGGACGCCACGCCTTGGCTTGCGGTTTAACCGCGGATTTTGCGGGGATCAGTGCCGCGATTGCCGTTTGTTATTGGTTCTATGGATAAGGGGGCTAGAGTATTGAGCTACCTAGAATGTCTCAATAACATTGCGAGAAGCTAAAAATAAATCAGGCGCATTATGCGCCTGATTTATTTGTAAGAGCTTTAATATTAGTGCGTTGGTGTAAGTATTTTGATGAAAATAATTACTGGGCTGGTGCCCATTGCTGCCATTCGTTTTCGGCTTTGTGTTGCAATCTTAATACTGTGCCAGTCGCTAAACGATTATCCCCTTGAGTCGTGTCCTTAGTCGCCACATTGATGCCGCCAGCGAGTAAGGTTTCCAGCGAGCCCGCTTCGATTTGGGCACCTGAAAAGAGGCCGACATCGACTTTAATCCCTGAGGCATCCCAGAACTGACTGCTTTGATTCACTAAGTGACTGTACTGTGCCTCGATATGGGCCTGCATCAATACACTATTCCCCTGTGTCGATAGGCTATAACCGTCGATTTGACCGACTTTAATCCCTCGGAAGAAGATAGGTGTGCCGACTTTCATTGAGCCTAGGCTAGTATCTTCTAGAATGAATTTCAGCGCATCTTCGGCAACATTGGCATAGCTGCTGGCAGCGAGGTTGGCAACAAACTGGGTCGCTTTTTGACTACTCTTACCCGGTAAGACTCCTATGTAAGGACCTGTGATCAAGGTTTCTGGCGCTTTGATCCCCGCCAGAGAAATTTGTGCATCCACTAAATGATATTCACAGTCACTGCGGCTGAAATGTTCGGCATATTCCCCGTAGAGATATGCGCTAGCTGTGAGTGTATTGAGATCCGCATTGAGCTTCACCTGCGACACTTCACCCACTTGATGACCTTGATAGCGAATCGCGGCCTTGGCCGTCAGTTTGCTGGAGGCGGGTAATGTGAGGCGAATTGCCTGCGCCTGAGTTAATGCCAACTGCTTGCTCTCATAGAGTTTTAAGTTAGCTGCATTGCTGGCTTTGTCATTACTATCAAGTAATCCCAGACTGATGCTGCCCTTTAATGCTCCTTGAAGCGGCGCGACCGCAACATCAATGCCCGCAAGACTGGCACTGATATCCACGGCGCTGTTACGCCAGAATACTTTTGGCTTTTTCAGCAAGGGTTGAAACTGTTTGTCTATGGCGAGCTTGATAGCGAAGTCTTCGGTTTTGCTTTGCCAGTTCACTGAGTCAACTGTGCCAATTTGCATTTTTTTATAGTAAATCGGTGAGCCTTGGCTGACATCGGCGCCATCTTGACTGATTAACGTTAAATGCACTTGCTGCTGACGATCATAAAAAACTGTCGCGGCATCCACAGAGCTAAAGAGGGTCAGAGCGCTGTTAGCAGCTAAAGGTGTGTCGCTATGACCTTGGATCAAGCTAACTGCACCTTGAGTGAGCGTTGTAAAATCCCTTGCTTTGACTGAGACCCCGTCTAACGATGCGTTTACCGTTAATGCCGACTCAGGCACAAAATAGCTGTCGCTGCGTATTAGACTGGCAAACTCAGGTTGTAGCTCGAGTTGGTATTCCACCGCCGATAAATCTTTGGTTAACTTAACTGTAAGCACGGAACCAATGGGGATTTGCTTGAAGCGAACTTGAGCGCCCGCTGAAATGCCCATGTTTTCGGCTGAGGTTAAGGCCAAGAAACGCTTCTTCGATTGCAGTAAGTCAGGCGCTTTGGCTTGTAAGGCAAAGCTGCTTGGTACCGCGCTTTTGGTGTTGATGCCTGGCAGGAAGTTGATCACGCTACCTGTCAGTAAGCGTTCTGGATTCTTAATGCCTGAGAGGGAAATATCAGCACCTTCAAGCCAAAACACGCCGTCGTTAGTTAACAGTGAACCGTATTGAGGTTCAAATTTAGCCACTGCTGTAACACCATTGGACGTGAGTTGTTTACTTAAAATACTGCCAATGCTCATGCCGCGATAAACGATGCGGGTACCTTTGTCGACACCGTTAGCGTCAGCCATGGTTAGGTTTATTTCTATGCCGCCAAGGGCGGTGGTTTCTGAATCATAAAGCGAAAAAACGTCACCGTTTTTAGCTATGTCTGCTTTATCGTCAGAGCTGAAACTCACGCCGCCAGCCAGAATGGACGCCAAACTCTCTGAACTGACTTTAACCCCAGTTAGTGAAGCATCAATTTTGACGCCAGAAACATTCCAAAAGTGAGAATTTTTCTTCACTAACCGCGCATATTGCTCTTGAATGAAAGCGCTGATAATGACCCTTTGATTGCCATCTAAACGATAGCTGACCACGCTACCCACGGGGATTTGGCGGAAAAATATTGGCGAGCCAACATCGAGCGAACCCAGTTTATCGGAGGTCAATTCGACCATCACACCTTCTGAGCCGATTTGCATCGGCGGCGGTTGGCGTTCTGCTTCAAAAAAGGTCGAGGCATTACCTTTCCCTGGTTGGATGGCAATATAGTTACCCGAAAACAGCGCATCTAAGCCTTCAACACCTGTAATACTTGCTTTAGGTGTGACAAGCCAGAAGAGGGTTTCTTTATTCAAGAAAGGCTTAGCGCGGTAGTCCATCATGACCTTGACGTTCACGCCTTTGAGATCGTCATCTATGCCAATGTCTTTCACTTTACCGACAGTCAAACCTTGGTATTTGACTAAGGTTTTACCCACATCAATCCCTGTGGCGCTCGGAAAGTGAATTTGAATTTCAACTCCCGATTCTTTAATGCTCTTAATGCCCAGCCAAGCACCTAATGCCAACGCGACAATAGGAAGGAGCCAAATGGGCGAAAAGAGTTTTTTCTTTACAACTTTCGGCGATTCAATTTGTGTCATCTTGAGGTTCCAATCGATCCCAGAGTAAACGAGTGTCTAAAACTTTTGCGGCTAACTGAGTTAACAGAATCACCAAGGCAAATGCGGTAGCCGCAGGCGCTGGTTTCGCGTCGAGTAATTGTCCCATGTTCACTAATGCCACTGTGATTGAGATGACAAATAAATCGAGCATTGACCAGCGGCCAATCCATTCGATGATGTGAAAACCCACCATCAATTTCTTTTTTGAAATCGGGATATCAAAGCTGATCGCACACAGATAAATGGATAAGCCGATGATTTTAATCCATGGTACTAAAATACTGGCGGTAAACACTATGATGGCAATAGGCAGCATATCTGAATGCACTAAATGTAAAATGCCCGAAAAAATCGTGTCGTGCCGCACTTGGCCTTGGTTGGTCAGCATAGTGATAGGGTAAATGTTGGCTGGCACCAGTAAGATGGCAGCGGTAATCAACAAAGCCCAACTTTTTTGCAGGCTGGAATAGTCTCTGACTTGCAACTCAGTTTCACAGCGCTGACAGTGCGTGAGTTCACTGCTGTTGAGTTGGCGACACACTTTACAGAGACATAGGCCGATATCTTTACCTTGTTGTTTCATATCAGCTATGACCTTCCAATAACGTCCACATATGTTCTAAGTCGTATTCTCTTTGTAGAAACAAGGTCACGAGAAACAGCATAGTGAAGCAAAATGTGCCCATACCAAAATAAATGTCCGAAAAATCAGATAGCTGAAATGATGAAACTAAGAAGCTGATCACATAAATTTCCAGCATAGTGAGCTGCGATAAGACGCCATGAAATTTTAACAACTGCTTCAATGAGTTACGCCAAAAAAGGCTACTCAATCCCCATTTCACAATTAAAATCTGTGTCAATATCGATAACAGTAATAAGCCTGGACCTATCACAGCTGCGGCAAGTACGGCGACACCTACAACCCAATAGCCTTGGTCAAATACTGCAAATGCCCCTTGGAAAACCGTGGTAGTACGAATACTGCCGAAAAAGTGGATCTCGAGTACGGGTAAAAAATTAGCAGGGAAATAAAACACTAATGCCGAAATACATAGGGCTAACATACCATTCACAGAGCAGTATGGCGTGTCATAAAGTGCAGTGCTGCAACGAGGACAGATTGCTCTAACGCCGCTAGGCAAGGCACGTTTGCGGACTGCTAAATCGCAGGAGCGGCATAGGGTTACTGAATTTTCTGCTGCGTTTTCATGCATATAAAAATATATATTAGCCTAATAGGAGTAATAACAGCGAGAACGGTGCAAAGTGTCGTGCTAGTTAGCTGTTCAGCCACGTCTAGCGCTTTTATAATCTTGGCAACGAAAGTACGCTAATAATATCAGATTAATCAGAACACTTGCATCACAAGTTCAATCTATGTCACTCTAGTTACTGTATATAAAAACAGTGCGAGGGCAGTCATGGCAGTAATAACACAGTTTGTCGTGGTCAGAGAAGGGGTTGAAAAGATGACATTCACATCTAAGAAGGAGGCTGATGCCTACGATAAGATGCTCGATATCGCCGATAACCTTATCCCCTTCATTCAAAAAGCTGATTTGGGTATAGATGAAAGTGTGGGCGAAAAGCTCGCATTCTATTTTGCTAACAATAAAGATGAGCTGACGAACTTGCTTAAAGGCGCCGTTCAGGTTAATAGTACGCCAACGAATCCGCCTGCAGCGAAAAAAGCGGCTAAAAAGACCGAAGCAGCAGAATAAAATTGTTAGGAAATGTAATGAAATCGAAATTTTATGAGTCACTTAACCGTCAAGCCTTGGCCTTGTTGGAAGGGGAAGACGACCTTGTTGCGGCTATGGCGAATTTTTCAGCCTTGCTCAATGATAATTTAACTGAGCTGAACTGGGTGGGATTCTACGTCATGCGTGGCGAACAACTAGTATTAGGCCCGTTTCAAGGTAAAGTGGCTTGTACACGCATTCCGTTAGGAAAAGGTGTGTGTGGTACAGCAGCATTCACTAATCAAACTCAGCGAGTGGCCGATGTCCATCAATTTGATGGTCATATTGCCTGTGATTCTGCCAGTAATTCTGAAATCGTTGTGCCAGTTCGTGCGCAAGGTAACGTGGTTGCCGTGCTCGATATTGACAGTCCTATCTTCGATCGTTTCGATGAAGAAGACCAAAAGGGGCTGGAATTACTGGTTAAAAGTTTTGAAAACTGCCTATTTGATTAATTTGCGTACAATAACGCATAATTCATAGTCGCAATCGGTGGCGTGCGCCTTATAATATGCGCCTGCACGCATTAAGCTGGTTTGATTGGCATGCAATGAATAAGCTTAGTGTTTTGAGCTGACAAAATTTGTTAAGGTATATTTTTTAACTTTAGTAAACGCGGCTAGGATGCTAATTTGTACGTTGACTCAATATTGAGTTTAACGAAGATAAACGACATGTAAGAAGCTGATATATATCACCTCGAATCGATGTCCCTTTTTGACTGTGGAAGTAATGATGGAATCAACAGAAAAGTTGACCGACACCAATGCAATTTTGGCGTATTTGTATGAAACATTTCCTTTGTGCTTTATTGCTGAAGGTGAAACTAAGCCATTAAAAATCGGATTGTTTCAAGATTTGGCTGAAAGGTTGGCTGATGATTCTAAAGTCAGTAAAACTCAGCTCAGAGTTGCCTTGAGACGTTACACCAGCAGCTGGCGCTATTTAAAGTGCGTTAAAGCGGGCGCACAACGCGTAAACCTGGATGGCGAACCTTGCGGCGAGTTAGAGCAAGAGCACATTGATCATGCTCAAGCCATGTTGAAAGAGAGTCAGGATAAGGCCAAAGCGAAACGTGCAGCACTTGCACCTAAGCCTGCGGCGAAGAAAGCACCTAAAAAGGTGGCTGTTCCTCAGCGTCCTAAAACTGAGCGTCCTGCTAAGCCTGCACCAAAAGCTGCAGCGCCAGTCGTCAATTATGTTCAAGCACAATTGACTGATTTAACGAAAAAACAACGCGTCAATGTTAAATTAGGTATGACACCCGTAGCCGGTGTGATTACTGACATTAACAAGGAAGATATTCATGTTCAGCTTGATAGTGGCCTAACGATTAAAGTTAGAGCAGAACATATCCTGCTGTAATCATTTATTAAAACGGAGTAACTTGTTGATGCGAAAACTCACTTTGGCTACCTCGATCGCCACTGTTTTTGTCGGATTCTCGGCTTGGGCCGTACCACCCACGATTCAAATCAGCGAGTTACCCACTCTCAAGCAGGAAGCGCAACATAAGGTTGCGAGCAAAAGGGTAACGGACTTATACACTCGTTCGCACTATCATAGATTCAATCTTGATGACGCCTTTTCTGCGCAAATTTTTGATCGTTATCTACAGCAGTTGGACTATCGCCGCAATGTGTTAACCCAAGCGGATGTCGATAGTTTTAAACCTTATGCAACCCAATTCGATGACATGCTTAGTTCTGGTGAACTTGAGCCTGCCTATAAAATGTTTGATATCGTCCAAAAGCGCCGCTATGAAGGCTTTGTCTATGCTTTATCTCTATTAGACAAAGAGATGGATTTTTCTGCGCCCGGTGATGCCTATGAGTACGACCGCGATGAGGCCGCATGGCCAAAAGACCAGACAGAAATTAATGAGTTATGGCGTCAACGTGTTAAATACGATGCACTAAATCTTAAACTCACAGGTAAGAAATGGCCTGAGATTGTTGATATCCTCCAAAAGCGTTACAACAACGCCATTAAACGTTTGATTCAAACTAACAGTGAAGACGTGTTCCAAGGCGTGATGAATGCCTTCTCCCGTAGCATTGAGCCACATACAAGTTACCTTTCACCACGCAATGCTGAACGTTTCCAAATGGAAATGAACTTGAGCCTTGAAGGCATTGGTGCTCAACTGCAACTTGAAGACGATTACACTGTCATTAAAAGTTTAATTACTGGCGGCCCTGCTGCGGGCAGTGAAAAACTGTCGCCGGAAGACAAGATTGTCGGCGTCGGTCAAGAAGGCGGTGAAATTGTTGATGTAATCGGCTGGCGTTTAGACGACGTGGTCGACCTGATCAAAGGGCCTAAGGGCAGTAAAGTTGTTCTGCAAATTTTACCGAAGAAAGGCGGTTCCAATGCTAAGCCATTCGACGTTACCTTAGTTCGCGACAAAATTCGTCTTGAAGATAGAGCGGCAACCTCTAAGGTGATTGAACCTAAAGACGGCGAGTACGCAAATCGCAAAGTCGGTGTGATCCAAATTCCTGGTTTCTATATGAATTTGTCGCAGGACGTTGAAAAAGAGCTAGTGAAGTTAAACGACGCCAAAGTAGAAGGCATAGTCATCGACCTTAGAGGTAACGGTGGTGGTGCATTAACGGAAGCCGTGCTGCTGACGGGACTTTTTATCGATATGGGCCCTGTAGTGCAAATTCGTGATGCCGATGGACGAGTGTCTGCGCATCGTGATAACGACGGTAAAACCAGTTATGCAGGACCATTGACTGTGATGGTTGACCGTTACAGTGCTTCAGCCTCTGAAATTTTTGCTGCCGCATTGCAAGATTATGACCGTGCACTGATCGTCGGTGAGTCGAGTTTTGGGAAAGGCACAGTACAGCAGCATAAGAGCCTAGGCCGTATCTACGACATGTATGAAAAGCCAATTGGCCATGTGCAGTATACGATTCAAAAGTTCTACCGTATTAATGGTGGTAGTACACAGATTAAAGGTGTGACCCCCAACATTTCTTACCCAAGTGCGTTGGAGCCGGGCGAGTACGGTGAAGCTGAAGAGAAAAATGCTTTACCTTGGGATAAAGTGCCTATGGCGCAATATGGCACGCTTAATGATGTTACGCCTGAGTTAGTGACTAGCCTTGAATCTAAGCACCTTAACCGTATAAAAAATAGCGTAGAGTTTGCCTATATCAATCAAGATATTGCCGACTTTAAAAAGCATCACAAAGAGAAGACAGTTTCTCTGGTTGAAAGTGAGCGTATTGCTTCCCGTGAAGCCGATGAGAAAAAAGTCCTCGACAGAACAAACGAGCGTCGAGTCGCCAATGGTTTAGCACCGGTTAAATCAATGGAAGACATTAAAGACGACGCTGAATTGCCAGATGCATTTTTAGACGAAACCGCTTATATCACCTTAGATATGGCTGATGTGCAAAAAATGGCTAAAACTAGTGCTAAGTAGGCGCTAGTCGAGTCGATTTATCCGATATCAAAACGCGCTTATGGCGCGTTTTTTCTTATTTAGATCAGCGTTAAAGGGATCGAAATGACACAAGCTCAAGCAAAATACTTAAAAGATTATCAAGCGCCACTTTTTACGATAGAGACTATCGATTTAGCTTTTAATTTGGCAGGCAATGAAACCCAAGTGCAGGCGATCAGTCGTATAAAACGCACTTCAAAACATGCACAAGCCTTAGTGTTGGATGGCGAAGATTTGACCGTTGTTTCGCTGACTATTAATGGTGATGCTGTGCCTTACCATGTTAGTGCAGGTCAATTAGTTCTAGAAACTGAGCTTGATGAGTTTGAGCTTAACATTATCACTAAGCTCGATCCTGAAGCTAATTCGAGCCTTGAAGGGCTCTATATGTCCGATGGTGCCTACTGCACGCAATGCGAGGCAGAGGGCTTTCGACGTATCACTTATTTCCTTGACCGCCCTGATGTATTAGCTAAATACACTGTTCGTATCGAAGCCGATAGAGCCGCATTCCCGTTTTTACTGAGTAACGGTAATTTGATTGATCAAGGTGAGTTAGATGGCGGACGCCATTATGTTTGCTGGCAAGATCCATTTCCAAAACCAGCGTATTTATTTGCCTTAGTCGCTGGCGATTTTGATCTATTGCAAGATGAGTTCATTACTCGCAGTCGCCGTAAAGTGATCCTGCAAGTGTTCGTTGATAAAGGTAATTTACATAAAGCACACCATGCGATGGCATCACTTAAGAAATCCATGGCATGGGATGAGAGCCGTTTTGATCTTGAGTATGATTTAGATATTTACATGATAGTGGCCGTCGACTTTTTCAATATGGGTGCGATGGAAAACAAAGGCTTAAATATCTTTAACACTAAATATGTGCTCGCAGATACCTTAACGGCCACCGACGAGGATTATCACGGCATTGAATCGGTTGTAGGCCATGAGTATTTCCATAATTGGACAGGAAACCGCGTAACGTGCCGCGATTGGTTCCAGTTAAGTTTGAAAGAAGGCTTAACGGTTTTTCGCGATCAAGAATTTAGCTCTGATTTAGGTTCACGCGCTGTGAATCGAATTCATGCAATTAAAGTGATCAAGAATCAGCAATTTGCAGAAGATTCTGGCCCTATGTCCCATCCTATTCGTCCAGAATCTGTCATTGAGATGAATAATTTCTACACTGTGACTGTGTATAACAAGGGCGCTGAAGTCATCCGCATGATGCACACTTTGCTCGGCGAAGAAAAGTTTCAGGCGGGAATGAAACTGTATTTTAAACGCCACGACGGCCAAGCTGTCACCTGTGATGATTTTGTGGCGGCAATGGAAGATGCCAGCGGAGTGGATTTAACCCAGTTCCGTTTATGGTATAGCCAAGCTGGTACGCCGATTGTGACTGCGATGGACAGCTTTGATGCGCAAACGGGCGTTTATCAATTGACCCTTAAACAAAGTCTAGCGAACTGTGCATCACCGCTGCATATTCCGTTTAGCTTAGAGCTCTTAGATGCGAAGGGCCATTCTTTAGTGAATGAAATCCTCAATTTTACTCAAACTGAACAAGTGTTTAGCTTTGATGGACTCACTCATAAACCTGTCGCTTCGTTACTGCAAAACTTTTCCGCGCCCGTCAAATTACAATATCGATTCAATGTGGATCAACTCGTTCACTTGATGCGTTTTGCTAGCAGCGAAGTGGCGCGTTGGGAAGCTTCTGTGACCTTAGTGAGCCAAGCTATTTGGCAAAATGTGGCGAGTTTACAACAGCAACAAGCTATGGCTCTCGATCCCCGGGTGCGCGATAGTTTTAAAGGTGTGTTGTTAGACACTGAGCTTGATCCGGCATTGATCGCCGAAATATTAGCGATACCTACGGCTTCGGCTTTGATTGAGCAAACAGAGAGTGTTGATCTAGATGCGTTAGCTTTAGCACGTGAATTTGTACTAATAGAGCTCGCTTCACATAGTGAAGATGAATTGATTGCGCTATATCGTTCTTTAGTCGCAGTAGAGAGTACGCAGGCAAGAGCCCTTAAAAATCAGTGTTTAACTTGGTTAGCTCGGGTGTCGGATGAGGCTGAGGGGTTAGTGATTTCTCAGTTCGATAACGCCAGTAATATGACGGATTCTCTTGGTGCGTTGACGGCAGCCAATGTTGGGAATTTACCTTGTCGTGATGAACTGATGACGACATTTGAGTTACGTTGGCAGGATACGCCATTAGTGATGGATAAATGGTTTATGTTGCAAGCGACCCGTGATGCAGATGATGTGATTGAGTGTTTGCGTCAGTTGCAGCAACACAAGTGCTTTAGTATGAGCAATCCAAACCGAGTGCGTGCTTTAGTGGGCAGTTTTGCTGCCGGTAATATTTATCAATTCCACCGTAGAGACGGTAAGGGTTATGCTTTCTTAACCGAATGCTTAATGACCCTTAATAAGCTCAATCCGCAGGTTGCGGCCCGTATGGTGACGCCATTGATCCAGTATCATAAATTCGACTTAGGCCGCCAAACCTTGATAAAAGCCTGTTTAGGGCAACTTTTGGCTTTGCCTGACTTATCTAAGGATATGTACGAAAAAGTCTCTAAAGCATTGGCAAAATAGCAGTTTGTAGGAGGAAGGCAGCAGTCTGTGCTGCCCTGATATTATGGAACTGTATTTCAAACTATCGATCAGCTATCGAGATTTCTTACCTTATTATCAAGGGCTTGCCGATAAAGTCGAGGTTCGTGAAACTCAAGGGCGGATTTTGTGGATTAATGGCCGTCATTTTAGGCGTTTTTTAACCGAAAATGGCATTCAAGGCTATTTCAAATTGGTTTTAGATGACAAGGGACAATTTGTTTCATTAAATCGAGTTTAGTCTTAATTTGTTTATCTTTACTTAGAGCAATTACTTTAAACGGTCGGCTGATTACTAAGCTCGCTTTGTGATATTTTGTTTTTAAATATGTTAATGAATTATATGATTTTTTAATGTGTTTTTATGTTTCATTCCTATTCCGCTTTTCGCTAATTTAAATCTCTCCTTTTTAGTTAACGGTACAAATGTACCTACATGCTTAATTCTTTAGAAAATTTTCTCTAACTGCGCCTTGCTCAAGGGGATTAATTGCTGTAACAATGATGTTACCTGTGAGCTAACAAGATGTTGGTTGTAATTCCTAAAACAAAGAATCCAGCAGGGTACGGAGAGCTAAAATGAAAATTGTTAAAAATAGTTTTAACAAATCGGCGCTTGCTTTGGGGGTGGCGTCGGCATTGAGTTTGTTAATGATCCCAAGCGTTAATGCAGTATCTTTTAATTGGGGAGAGGTTGAGGGCACATTTGACTCAACTTGGACTGCTGGTGCGAGCTGGCGTGTAGGGGAGCGCGATTGGGAAGGTCAAATTGGTAAGGTTAATCAACCCCAATTCGATTGGTCTAATTACAGCGCATTTGGCAATACTAAATACACTTCTGCTGAGATTTGGGCCCAGCCCGGATCGTATTCCAGTAACAATGACTTAAGTAATTTACTTTATTCTCAAGGCGATACTACATCCGAAATCGTTAAAGGTTTGCATGAATTGTCATTGAAATACAAAAACTACGGTTTATTCGCTCGTGGTATGTATTTCTATGATCGTAAACTCAATGACGGTAATTATGATTTTAATGATCCGATAACGGGCAAAGAGTTTGACCCTTGTGAAGATAACCGTGCTTCAGAAGTTCAATGTAAAGATATTCGCCTACTCGATGCGTTTGTGTATGGCAATTTTGATCTTAACGATGGCGCTAATCCATTATCTATTCGTGTAGGTAATCAAGTGGTGTCATGGGGTGAAAGTACACTGATTGCCCATGGGATCAGTGAAATCAACGCCGTTGACTTGAACATACTTAATGCGCCAGGTGCTGAACTAAAAGAAGCGTTCAGACCTCAAGGTATGGTATGGGCTTCCCTTGGTTTGACGGATTCATTAACGGTAGAAGCATTCTATCAATATGATTGGCAACCTATTTGGGTACCAACACCGGGTTCTATTTTTGCGACTAACGATTTTGCGGGTTTCGGTGGTTACGCTCAAAACGCTCAGCTTGGGTTTAATGCTAACCCTGACATCAATTTAGACTTTGTGATGCAAGAATACGAGCGTTTAGCGGGCATGATTGCCAGCGGCCAATCTATTCCGACACAGCAATTGGTTTCTATGGCCTTAGCTTACCCAACAAAAGTGACGCTAGTGCAGGATGAGGCAGAGCCAAGCAATGATGGCCAATATGGTATTAAGCTGGGTTATTACGCGCCTTCACTGGGTGAAACCGAATTTGGTTTTTATTTCATGAATTATCATAGCCGTCGTCCTCTTATAAGTGGTACTGCCGCCGATTTTAGCACGGGTGCACTTTTGTCTGATCTGGCGACCATAGGTCAAAACTCGGGTAACATTGATCGTAAATTGCTGCTCAATTTGAAGAGTTTCTCTAAGGCGCAAATCGTTTATCCAGAAGATATCAAGCTTTACGGTTTCAGTTTCAATACCTTGGTTGGTGATACCTCTGTCGCGGCTGAAATTGCCCATCGTCAGGATGAACCACTGCAAATCGATGACGTAGAATTATTGTTTGCCGGTATGCCACAGCAGTTAGCTAACGCTGGTCTTCGTCCAGATCTCGATGGTATTTCGCAGATTAAAGATGTTAAACCGGGTGAAACCGTGGATGGCTTTATCCGTCTTGATACCACTCAGGCGCAGATGACTTTCACCCATTTATTTGGTCCAACCTTAGGTTTAGATAACTTGACCATGTTGGCCGAAGTGGGTGGCGTGTGGATCCATGATATGCCAGGTTTTGATGAGCTACGTCTCAATGGTCCTGGTACGTCACGTTCTGGCGGCAACCCAGATATGCCCGGCATCATTCAAGCCTTGCACAATGGTCCTGAAACTAACCCGTTCCCAACCGATTTTGCTTGGGGATACCGTTTAGTTGGAAAGGCGGATTTCAACAACGTATTTGCTGGGGTCAATATGTCTCCACGGGTGATTTTCTCCCATGACGTTGATGGTATTACACCTGATCCTATGTTCCTGTTCACTGAAGGACGTAAGTCTGTCGCGCTAGGCGTTAACTTCGACTATCAAAACCGTTGGGGTGCAGATATCTCCTATAACAATTTCTTTGGCGGTGTCGGTACGACGAATGCGATGGCAGATCGTGATTATGTTTCATTCAATATCAAGTATTCGATCTAAAAGGACTCAAACAATGAAGAAACTGACGATATTGGCGAGTGCAGTCATGCTGGCGTTCGCAGCGCCAGTCGCTATGGCTAAGATATCAGAAGCTGATGCGGCAAAACTTGGCAATGAACTTACCCCTTTAGGTGCTGAAAAAGCAGGTAATGCTGATGGTTCTATTCCTGCGTGGGATGGTGGTATCACTAAGCCTGTGGCGGGTTATACCAAAGGGATGCATCATCCAGATCCTTTCCCTGAGGATAAGATTGAATTTACTATTACCAATGCTAACAAAGCGCAATATAAAGATTTTTTAACGCCGGGTCAGATGAAGCTGTTCGAACTTTATCCTGATACCTACAAGATGAATGTGTATAAGACTCGCCGTAGCGCCTCTGTACCACAGTTCGTTTACGATGCGACTAAAGTTAACGCGACTCGTGCTGAACTGATTGCACAGGGCAATGGTATTTCTGGCGCGGCTATTGGTATTCCATTCCCGATCCCTGCAAATGGTTTAGAAGCAATTTGGAACCACATTTTGCGTTTTCGTGGTATCGATATCGAAACTTCCCGTAGCCAAGCTGCACCGACAGCCGATGGTAGCTATAGCTTAGTGGAAACGGCTGAGGAAATTCGCTTCGAATATTCTCGTCCAGAAATTACCTTAGATCAGCTTAAAGCCAGCAATACGCTGTTCTACTTTAAGCAAGTGGTGACTCAGCCTGCACGTTTAGCAGGTACAGCCTTATTGGTTAAAGAAACCATGGATCAAGAGGCGCTTCCCCGCCAAGCTTGGACCTATAACACAGGTCAACGTCGAGTACGTAAAGCGCCGAACGTGGCTTTTGATACACCGGGTACAGTGTCAGATGGTCTGCGTACGACAGATGATTTCGATATGTTTAACGGCTCTCCAGTGCGTTACAACTGGGAACTGGTTGGCAAAAAAGAAATTTATATCCCGTACAACGATTACAAACTGCATTCAGATAAGCTTAAATATGACCAAATATTGAAACCTGGTCATGTGAATCCTGAATACGTTCGTTGGGAAAAACACCGCGTATGGCAAGTGAGGGCGACGCTGAAAGACGGTATGCGCCACATTTATAAAGTGCGCGATATGTACCTTGATGAAGATTCATGGCAAGTGTCAATCGCCGATCTCTACGACAACCGTGATCAGTTGTATCGTGTGGCTGTTGCACATGGCTTGAATTACTACGAAGTGCCAGCACAGTGGGATACTTTAGAAGTCTTCCATGATTTGCAATCCCGTCGTTATCTCGCCATGGGCTTAGACAACCAAAGTGGCATGTATAACTTCGATGCCAAACTTACTGAAGCTAACTTTACCCCCGATGCATTGCGTCGTGAAGGTATCCGTTAATAGGCCACGTACAAAGGGGCGCTTAGCGCCCCTCATTAGTTTAAGGAAGTTTGTATGTCGTTTCGCATCCTTCAGTGTGTCGCTGTATTAAGTTTCGGTGGCGCTTTTTTTCCTTCTACGTTATCTGCAACGCCCTCTGATCAGATTTTTTCTCAAGTTCAACCTCTTGCTGCTTCATCTTTGATTTTAGATATTGCCAACGTAGGCGCAGGTTTAGTGGCTGTGGGTGAACGTGGCCATGCTCTGGTGTATGACGGCAGTTGGCATCAAGTGGCAACGCCCGTGAGTTCACAGCTGACCAAAGTCTTTTTTCTCAATGAAAAACGCGGTTGGGCTGTAGGTCATGATGCAACCATTTTACAGACTCAGGATGGCGGTCAAACTTGGCAGCTACAAATGCATTCTCCAGAGATTGAAAAGCCTTTCCTCGATGTGGTGTTTTTAGACGAAAACAATGGCATTGCAATTGGCGCTTACGGTTTGTTTTATCGCACTAATGATGGCGGTGCCCAGTGGCGCGAGGAGTTCCATGAGGAGCTTTTAGCTGAAGAAGATGTGGCTTATTTGGCGGAGTTAAAAGGCAGCGATCAATCGGCCTATTTGAGTGCGCGCGCTTCATTATTGCCGCACTTTAATCGTATTTTAACCTTAACCGATGGACGTTTATTATTGGTTGGCGAGCTGGGCTTAGTCGCTGTTTCTGGCGATCAAGGTAAAACATTTACGCGTACCAATTTTGATTACGATGGTTCTATGTTTAACGCCGTAGAAACGAAAAATGCTGTGTATGTGATGGGCCTTCGCGGTCATATATTCAAAGCTGATGTGAGTTTAAGCCAATGGAATCAAATAGAACTGCCTGTGCAATCCTCAATCAACGGTGCCATGGTTGTTTCTGACGACGCGCTATATTTAGTGGGTAATGCGGGGATAGTGATCAAGCTAAATGAGGACGACAGTAGCAGTATCGTGACTCGTCGCCAAGGGGAAAACTTAGTGTCTATTGCGAAGGATAATCAAGGGAATATGTGGTTATCCGGCAGCCAAGGGCTGTTTATTCTTAAGCCATAAAATTTTAAAACTACAATAAATAACAGGGCCGAGAAGATGTTAGAAAAACTGGTCAACGGATTTGAGTCATTTTTGTTTCGCAATCGCGCATGGGTCGTCGGCATTTTTGTGTTTTTGACGTTGTTTTTTGGCTATCAGGCCAGTCAACTCAAAATGGATGCGGCTTTTATCAAAAATATTCCACTGCAGCACAGTTATATGCAGACCTACCTGAAACACCAAAAAGATTTTGGTGGTGCCAACAGCATCATGGTGGCGGTGGAGGATACCAGCGGTAATATTTTTAATGCTAACTATTTTGATACCTTAAAAAACGTGCATGATCAGCTGTTTTTTATTCCTGGGGTTGACCGTGCGCAGGTGAAATCAATTTTTTCGCCTTCCACTCGTTTTACGGAAGTCGTTGAGGATGGTTTTGCTGGCGGGCCAGTTATTCCAGCGGATTTTTCAACTTCAGTGTCTGGGTTAGAAACGGTTCGCGATAATATTGAAAAAGCAGGGATTGTCGGCCGATTAATTGCTAACGATTACAGTGCGGCTATGGTGTCGGCTCAATTAATGGATTTTGATCCACAGACGGGTAAACCGCTTGATACCATTGCTTTTGCTGCACAATTAGAAAAAGAGCTTAGGGGCAAGTTCGAAACCGATAAGGTTAAAATTCACATCATAGGTTTCGCCAAAATGGCGGGGGATGTGGCTGATGGCGCTAAGGGCGTGTTGCTGTTTTTCGTGATCGCGATTTTGATCACCGCCGTCATGGTTTACCTCTTTTCTAAATCCATCATCTTGACCATGTTGCCACTGGTCTGCAGTTTAACGGCTGTGGTCTGGCAGCTTGGTTTATTGACTGTGATAGGTTTCGGTCTCGATCCTATGTCGATTCTGGTACCGTTTTTAGTCTTCGCCATCGGTGTGAGCCACGGGGTGCAGATCATCAATGCTGTACGGCGTCGAGTGCTCGACGGGCAAACGACAAAAGCGGCTTCGGCGTCGGCATTTCGTAGTTTATTAGTGCCGGGTGGTGTGGCATTACTGTCCGATACTGTTGGTTTTATTACCCTGTTATTTATCGATATTGGGATTATTCGCGAGCTGGCGATTTCTGCCTCGCTCGGTGTTGGCGTGATCATTTTCACTAACCTTATCCTGTTGCCTTTGGTGATTTCTTTTACTGAAATCAAAGTCAATAAACACGCAGAACCGACCGCTGAAGAAGTGCGAACTGAGGCTATTTGGCGCTTCATGGCGCGTTTTGCGACGCCTAAATATGCTGTGGTAGTCATTATTGCCACTGTGGTGTTGTATTTTGTGGGTTTGCAACAAGCCAATCAGATGAAGATTGGTGACTTACAAGGCGGCGCGCCAGCGTTACATCAAGATTCGCGTTATAACCTCGATACCTTCTTCATCACAGATCATTTCTCTATCACCACAGATGTGATGACTGTGATTGTTGAGGCAGCACCTGAAGCCTGTACTTACCACGATGTGCTCACTCAAATTGATCAGTTTGAGTGGTTAGTGCGCAATACCCCTGGGGTGGAGTCGACAGTGAGTTTGGCGTCAGTCGCTAAAAAAGTGAATGCTGGCTTCAACGAAGGTAATCCAAGGTGGGAAGTGTTGCCGCGTACAACGGCGAGCTTAGTACAGGCCATTGGCCAAATTCCCACGACTTCAGGTTTATTAAATGGCGATTGTTCTGTCATGCCTGTGTATCTGTTTATGAAAGATCACAAGGCCGAAACCATAGAAACTGTGGTCGCTAAGGTCAAAGCCGTCGCCGCGAAAATGGACAACGAGAAGTTGCAGTTTAAACTGGCGTCGGGTCCTGTGGGTGTAATGGCAGCGACTAACGAAGCGGTGGCCGAGGCGCAGTTACCTATGATGATATACGTCTATGGTGCTGTGTTTGTACTCTGCTTAATCAGCTTTAAATCTTTTAAAGCCACTGTGGCGGTCATTATTCCGTTATATGTCGTGTCGACACTGGCACAGGCTTTGATGACTCAGCTCGATATTGGCTTAGCTGTCAGTACCTTACCTGTCATCGCGCTGGGGGTTGGTATTGGTGTGGACTATGGTATTTATATCCTCTCGACTATGTCGTCTAAGCTATCGAATGGTATGCCAGTACAGCAGGCTTACTATGAGGCGTTGGTCGAGCGGGGCAGTGCGGTGATTTTTACTGGCCTTACATTGGCGATTGGTGTCAGTACTTGGTTCTTTTCGGCGCTTAAATTCCAAATGGACATGGGAATATTGTTAACATTCATGTTTGTGGTAAATATGCTCGGTGCCATAATTATCCTACCTGCATTGGCAGCCATTTTCTGGCGCCAGCCTAAGTAGAGTCTACAAATGGGGAGCTAAGCTCCCCATTTACTTTTGAATACTTAGTCTGCTTTATCGATTGTTTGGTCATTTGTCATTCCTTGTTTACGCCAACACTGGATTTCAAGAGGATGTACCACTAAAATTTTCCTCGAAATACAGCGGTTTTAGTAATAAACTTCGCGCGACGATCTAGATCACATTAATTTATCTGCGATTGTTAAGCCGAAGCATCCAAATAATGAAAAAAGCGCTGCCATAGACGCTTAAGGAAACAGCAACATGGCCTTGAAAGATGCAATGCCTTCAGTACTACTTGAAAATGTAGTCAGTTTAATTCACGCTAAAGTCCCTAATTCACAAGCCAAGCAAGTTGAACAGTTCGCCACCTGCCTTTATGCCCACATGTCGAAAGACGATCTCAATGCGCGTAATGACAGTGATTTATACGGTGCGGTTCTCAGTTTATGGAACGCCCTGAATAAAACACCAAAAGGTAACACTCATCTGAGAGTGTTCAATCCTAGCCAAGCCAAACACGGCTGGCAATCTACTCACTCGATCATTGAAGTTATCCAACCTGACATGCCATTCTTGGTCGATTCAGTTGGTATGGCATTGAATCGTATGGGTATTACTGCTCACATGATGTTGCACACTCCACTGGCGATTGAGCGTTCAGAAAGTGGTGTGACGAATGTTACTTATCTTAATAAAAGCCCTGAAAGCACTGAGCATGTCGCCGTATTTTTGATTGAAATTGACCGTCAAAGCAGCACGGTCGATATCAAAGCATTAGAGCGCGAAATTCAGTCTGTGCTTGCCGATGTCGCTTCATCAGTCAACGACTGGGAAGTCATGTCTGCCAAGTTGGCTGAGATGATTAAGGAATTGCCAAAACGTCCGTTCCCGGGCGATAAGCAAGAGTTAGAAGAAGCGATTAACTTCCTGACTTACTTGAATAATCATCACTTTACGCTATTAGGTTACCGTCAATACGATTTGAAACGTGTCGAAGGTGACGTTGAGTTAGTGCCTAATATCGCCTCTAGTTTAGGTTTGATGAACAAGCACACTAAAGCGCAACCTGAGCAAGGTTTGTTGCTATCTAGCTTCTCCGATAGCGCCCGCAAAGAAGCCTTAGATCACAGCTTGTTGATCCTCACTAAGAGCAGTGCCAAGAGCCGCGTACATCGCCCAGCTTATGTCGATTATATTGGTATTAAGCGTTTCGATAAGAAAGGCAATGTGATTGGCGAAGATAGATTTATCGGTTTATATGCGTCAAACCTGTATAACCGCAGCCCACGTGAAATCCCACTGCTGAATGAAAAAGTGCAGCGTGTGTTAGATCGTTCAGGCTTGACCCCACGTTCACACGACTATAAAGCCCTGCTAAATATCCTTGAAAATTTACCTCGTGACGAGCTAATTCAAGCCAATGTTGATGATTTATCGCACATGGCCCATGGCGTGTTAGAAATGCAAGACAGAGACAAGCTGAAACTCTTTGTACGCAAAGATGGCTTTGGCCGTTTCTTATCCTGTTTAGTGTACGTTTCTAAGGATCGTTACAACACTAAACTCCGCCAAGATACTCAACGTATTCTGGCCCAGCACTTTAACAGCAAAGAAGATGTAGAGTTTACGACTTATTTTTCCGAGTCGACGCTAGCCCGCACTCACTACATAGTCAAAGTTGATAACAATAATATGGATGTAGATGTGGCTGCCATAGAGAACAACTTAATAGAAGCGGCACGTTCGTGGGAAGATAAGTTAAGCACTGCGCTTAACAGTGCACTCGGCGAAGAAGCTGGCACTCATCTGACTAAGCGTTATTTCAATGCGTTTGAGCAAAGCTATAAAGAAGACGTATTGCCAAGTTCTGCCGTCGTCGACATGCAACAGCTCGAAGCACTGGATGATGAACACAAGCTCGGCATGTTGTTCTATCAACCGCAGGAAGCGGCGCTGAACGACAACAAAGTGCGTTTAAAGCTATTCCACAAAGATGAGCCTATTCATCTTTCTGACGTGCTGCCAATGCTCGAAAACTTTGGTCTGCGCGTGATCAACGAGCGTCCATATGAAGTCACGACTTCAGACGGTTCTACCTTCTGGATCTTAGACTTCTTGATGACAGTTAAAGTCGTCAACACAGATAACATCGCTGATAGCCAAGACAGATTCCAAACAGCACTGTCACAAGTGTGGCAAAAGAAGTTAGAAGATGACGGCTTCAACCGCATTATTCTGGCGTCAGGTTTAACCGGCCGTGAAGTCTCTGTATTGCGCGCTTATGCGAAATACATGCGTCAAATCGATGCGACTTTCAGTCAGTCATATATTGAAGAAACCTTCGGTCGTTACCCACAAATCGCTGATTTGTTGGTGAAGATGTTCATCCGTAAATTTAACCCTAAACTGAAAACCCGTACTCTGGGCAAGTTTTTGGAGCAGATCAATTTACGTTTAGACGAAGTGTCTAGCTTAGATGATGACCGTATTATTCGTCGTTATTTAGACTTGATTAACGCCACTCTGCGTACCAACTTCTACCAACTGGATGCCAAAGGCGAATCTAAGAGTTATATCTCGTTTAAATTCATGCCTTCACTGATCCCTGAAATGCCACGTCCACTGCCGAAATTCGAAATATTCGTTTATTCGCCACGGGTTGAAGGTGTGCATTTACGTTACGGTAAAGTGGCTCGTGGTGGTCTGCGTTGGTCAGATCGTCGTGAAGACTTCCGTACCGAAGTATTAGGTCTGGTAAAAGCACAGCAAGTGAAAAACACTGTGATTGTGCCTGTGGGTGCTAAAGGTGGCTTTGTTTGTAAACAATTGCCAACTGAAGGCGGCCGTGAAGCTTTCTTCACCGAAGGTCAAGAATGTTACCGCATCTTTATCCGTGCTTTACTCGATATTACCGATAACATTTTGAACGGTGAAATCGTCCACCCATTGGATGTGGTTCGTCACGATGAAGATGACCCATATTTAGTGGTCGCAGCCGATAAAGGCACTGCGACATTCTCTGATATCGCAAACTCGATTTCCCTCGAATACCGCTTCTGGCTCGGTGATGCATTCGCATCGGGTGGCAGCAACGGTTATGACCATAAGAAAATGGGTATCACGGCCAAAGGCGGCTGGGAATCGGTTAAGCGTCATTTCCGCGAAGTCGGTATTGATTGCCAAACCACAGACTTTACCTGTTTAGGTATAGGTGACATGGCGGGCGACGTATTCGGTAACGGTATGTTGTTGTCTAAGCACACTAAACTGGTTGCAGCCTTTAACCACATGCACATCTTTATCGATCCAAATCCGGATACGGCATTAAGTTATGATGAACGGGCGCGTTTATTCGCTCTGCCACGTTCAAGCTGGGAAGACTACAGCAGCAAGTTGATTTCTAAAGGTGGCGGTATTTTCCTACGTTCATCTAAATCCATTCCATTATCGGCAGAGATGAAGCAAATGTTGGCCACAGAGAAAACCTCTATGACCCCAACTGAGCTGATGAAAGAACTGTTGAAAATGCCAGTGGATTTGATCTGGAACGGCGGTATCGGTACGTATGTGAAATCTTCACGGGAAACCCACGCTGAAGTCGGCGATCGTGCCAATGATGCTCTACGTGTCAACGGTGGCGAACTGCGCGCTAAGATAGTCGGCGAGGGTGGTAACTTAGGTTGTACTCAGTTAGGTCGAATCGAATATGCGTCTAACGGCGGCCGTATCAACACTGACTTCGTGGATAACGTAGGTGGTGTGGATTGTTCAGACAACGAAGTGAACATCAAGATTTTGCTGAACGCTATGGTGACTGAAGGTGAGCTGACGCTTAAGCAGCGTAACCGTTTACTGGAAGAAATGACTGAAGAAGTCGGCCAAATCGTACTGCAAGACTGTAAAGATCAAACTCGTACTATCTCCGTCACCCAAGTGCGTGGTGCTGAGCAGTTAAAAGAGCAGATCCGCTTTATCCAGTATCTGGAAAAAGAAGGCAAGTTAGACAGAGCGTTAGAGTTCTTACCGTCTGACGATGAGCTAGCTGAACGTCTAGCCAGTGGTCGTGCATTAACGCGCCCAGAGCTATCAGTATTGGTTGCCTATGCAAAAATGGTGCTGAAAGAGCAATTAGTGACCCCAGAAATCACTGAAGATACGCTGTTAAGCCAATTGCTTATCGCCTATTTCCCGAAAAAACTTCAGGAAAAATACAGCGACAAAATGGCAACCCATCCACTGCGTGGCGAAATCATTGCGACCTCACTCGCCAATGAACTCGTCAACGACATGGGTTTGAACTTTGTTCAACGTATGCAAGATGAGACTGGTGCCTCAGTTGCCGACGCGGCAATTTGCTACACTATGGCCCGCGAAGTATTTGGTTTAGCTGAATTAACTAAATCGATCACTGACTTAAACGGCATAGTTCCGGCTGTGGTTCAAGGTGAAATGCTGCATCAGTTACGCCGCAATATGCGTCGTGCTAGCCGCTGGTTCCTACGTCACCGTAACCGCACTTGGAGCATCGAACAAACCGTTGCTTTCTTCAAACCGGTATTTGAACAAATTAAAGATAATGTTCATTTATATCTGGTCGAAGAAGAAGCGAAAGGTATTCAATCTGAGATCAATGCCTTGGTCAAAGAAAACGTACCACAAGCTGTGGCAACGATTGTGGCTAACATGAGCACCTTGTTCTCTGCCTTAGACATTGCCCAAATTGCGCAAACAGAAGATAAGACAGTGGCATTAGTGGCTGAAACTTACTTCAAACTCGGCGCCCGCGTTGAGCTGCATTGGTTTTTAGAACAGATCAGCGCTCAACCTGTAGCGAACCATTGGCAAGCACTGGCTCGTGCTGCCTTTAGGGAAGAGTTAGATTGGCAACAACGTGCATTGAGTTCAGTGGTCTTAAGAACCTGCAGTGCAACCTGTGATGCCGAAAGTGTGATTTCTCAGTGGATTGAGATAAATCAAGGCTTATTGGAAAGATGGTTCCACATGCTAGCTGACTTTAAAACGTCGCAAATCCATGAGTTTGCTAAGTTCTCTGTCGCCCTACGTGAACTTAACCTTCTGATCCTTCATTGCGAAGGCCAAAAGTAAACTTATTATAACAATCAGAAGCCCTGGCGATCGCCGGGGCTTTTTTTAGGTCGAGGAAAGTACATGTTTTATAAAATCGCACAGAAAGTCATGTTTCAGATGGATCCTGAGCGAGCTCACCATCTTGCTATAGGCAGTTTAAAAATGACCGCCAATAGCCCGTTAACGTGTCTATATGGACAAACGATTGCCCCCGCTCCTGTCAGCTTTATGGGGTTGACCTTTCCTAACCCAGTGGGACTCGCTGCCGGTATGGACAAGGACGGCGAATCGATTGATGCCTTTCATGCGATGGGATTTGGTCATATTGAAGTGGGTACAGTGACCCCAAGACCACAGCCTGGTAACGATTTACCCCGTCTATTTAGATTAAAGCCTGCCAAAGGCATCATTAATCGCATGGGGTTTAATAATAAGGGTGTCGATAATCTGGTCAAAAATTTGATCGCTAAAAAGACCAATATCATGGTTGGCGTCAATATTGGCAAAAATAAAGACACGCCAGTAGAACAAGGTAAAGACGATTATTTGATCTGCATGGATAAAGTTTATCTCCATGCGGCTTATATTGCGGTGAATATTTCATCACCCAATACCCCAGGATTACGATCGCTACAATATGGCGATCTATTAGATGAATTATTGAGCGCAATTAAAACCAAGCAACTTGAGCTGGCCGAAAAGCATAAAAAATACGTGCCCATCGCGCTTAAAATTGCTCCAGATTTAACCATCGAAGAAATTGAAAATATCGCACAAGCTTTGATTAAAAACAAATTTGATGGCGCAATTGCGACCAATACTACTTTAACGCGTGATGGTGTTAGCGGTCTTGCCAACGCCAATGAAAGCGGCGGCTTAAGCGGCAAACCTTTAACTGAGCTGTCTACTAAAGTGATTAAGCAATTGGCAATTTGTTTGAAAGGGCAGATCCCGATCATAGGTGTGGGTGGTATTAATAGCGCTGAAGATGCCTTAGCCAAATTTGATGCGGGCGCGACTATGGTTCAGATTTATTCAGGTTTTATTTATCAAGGTCCGAAGTTAATTAAAGAAATAGTGAATGCATACCGCTTGAAATAATGATCTTAGGATTAATATAACGATCTAAAATAAGATCTTATTCTTTAGCAGCGATCTAAAATGATCCTTAGATCGCTGTTAAGATCTTACAATAGATCGACTAAGTAACTGTTAAATAATTTGTATTTTATTATTTTTATTTTGATATTGGATAAAATATCTACTATTATGTCCCAGTGTTCAAATATTGGGTCACCGTTATGTTATTAATGCCGCAAAAAGATTGGCAATGGAAATATAACGATTCGTATGGTGTATTAGGCGTATCGTTAGGTTCCGAGATAGAATTTCTGACGTCTTATAAAGCAAAATTACTCATTCCAGATGCCTTATCAAGCATGGAATTTAATATTGCGCACGCCAAATTCTATATGAACTTACTCGATAGATTGCCTAAAACTCTGTCTTTGTCCGATGCCGCTATTGTTCAAATTGCGCTCAATGCCACCGCAGCCCATTTTATGCTGACACCACAAATGCCTAAATCATGGTTTTTTGATACCAGTGATGTCTGTGTTTATAGCGATGTAGGTAAAGTCTTTGAGCTAAAATGCCAAAAGCAAAGAGTACTAGCCCTCGTGGTTGAAAATACCCTACAGTCCGCGCTAGTGATGTTATTGTCACCTGAATGTGTTTTGTCGGGCGCGAAAACTATGGTGCAGTTTGAAACCATCAAAGTGATGCATAATCGCTTACACCCACTACGTGCACAGCGCCACGTGGTTGCGGCATAGCGTAGTTGTAGATCAATAGTCATTATTGGTTTTTGATATCTATTATTAGCCGATAATTCGCTTAAATCTCCATAGCATTAGTGCGCTATCCGTACTCTTTTCTGCTAAGAAAGCTTTTATCTAAAATTAGTCACGTGACTCTTCAACACCTTTCTATCGAATGCTACCCAATGATAATTCGTGAGTCTTATTACTCTTTATTGGCTCTGCTTGTAGTATCAAACTCACTACGCAGTCTGGTTTGCCATGGTATTCACTCGTCGACACGCAGCCAGTCCATATATGGACACCTCGAATAGATCAACCACTTTTTGAGTAACAGAAAGTAATACTGCGTACGTATATCCGACCTGTTTGTGAGAATCTTTGTTCTCTGGCCTTAATGAGAACCGCGCCTTTGCTGCTTATCGTCCTTTCGGAGTCATATGCTCCTTGTACTCTCTCAGCATCTGCAAAGGCCGGTATTACCTGTTACTTCATTATCTGTAGTCGTGTTTTTGGGGTGAGGTTAATACTCGATTTTTACAT
>NZ_JAKKRH010000026.1:0-80229 GCF_025654465.1 Shewanella sp. SM101 | reverse complement strand
CACAGATATAGCGTATTAAACTACACCCTTTCCTCCCTACTGAAAGTGCTTTACAACCCGAAGGCCTTCTTCACACACGCGGCATGGCTGCATCAGGGTTTCCCCCATTGTGCAATATTCCCCACTGCTGCCTCCCGTAGGAGTCTGGGCCGTGTCTCAGTCCCAGTGTGGCTGATCATCCTCTCAGAACAGCTAGGGATCGTCGCCTTGGTGAGCCATTACCTCACCAACTAGCTAATCCCACCTAGGYTCATCCAATCGCGGAAGGCCCGAAGGTCCCCTCCTTTCCCCCGTAGGGCGTATGCGGTATTAGCAGTCGTTTCCAACTGTTATCCCCCTCGACTGGGCAGATCCCTAGGCATTACTCACCCGTCCGCCGCTCGCCACCTCAGAAGTAAACTCCCTTGTGCTGCCGCTCGACTTGCATGTGTTAGGCCTGCCGCCAGCGTTCAATCTGAGCCATGATCAAACTCTTCAATTAAAGTTTTGTTGCTTCCGTCTTACGACTTCAGCGGCTCAATGAATTCTGATTTTTTTGTTCCCACTTAAAAGCAGAAACAAACTGTACATATTACTATGAACACTCATCACTTTCGTGATATAGAAAATATTGATTTAAATTTTTGACTGCCAACCCGAAGGCTAAGCAGTTTCGATTAACTCAACACCTGTGAGTGTCCACACAGATTTCTTGTTTTATCTTGTTAAAGAGCAACTCAATATTCATAAGAGAACTTGAGTACCACACTGAGCGTCGAACGCTTCCAGTTGGTTAGGGCTGCATATTCTACGCATTTCCCGTTTCGCGTCAAGGAGTTTTTGCAAACTTTTTCAACACTCATCAATCAGTAAACTCATCAATGAACTGTCACATCAGGTTGCTTAACGCTGTCTGCCGTGTCAGTGGATGCGCATTATAGGCAGCAGGAGATTTTGTGCAACCCCTATTTTCAGGAAATTTGCAGTTAATTCTAATTATCTAATCTAGCCACAAGATACCCACCAATTACCCCCAAAGTTATCCACACCCTGCTCATTTTAGACTCAGTTTCAACTTAAAATGAGGTTTGATGAGCCTCTATTACTACGAATAAAGCATGGAGATTCCGTTGATTCTCGAGGCCAGAGGTGGGTTCTTGATGCAGCTTGTTCTAATGAATGGGCGAACGATAGATTAAAGAGACTCTTTGCCGACTTAATCAGAGATACAGGTCGTATTGCACAGAGCTGAGATTGGCCACTTGTTAGCGATGAGCTTATCTATTAAAGCTAAGTTGATTTATCAAAGACGTCATGCACATTAAGAGTGGCATGTTCGCTTACCTATATTTAGTGACAGGAAATTTAGTGACAGAAAATTTAGTGGCAATAATTTAGAAGTAAAAAAATACCCGCCAATGGCGGGTATTTTCTCATTCAGCTATGGCGTTAAACGCTGAGCTTATTCTTCAACAGGCGAGACCACGAACAGTAAGTCGCCTTGAGACACTTGCTGACCATTGCTGTTCAGGATGCGCTCGATACGATACTTCTTATCTTCAGGGTACAGAATCGCACTCTGACGGTTAAAGCCGGCTAAGGTCACTTGCGAGAACATCTTCATCGCTTCTGTTAGTGCTAGTGTTTGATCGACTGTGACTATGTCACCTTCTTTCACGAAGTCCGCTTCACCCGGTGCAGAAGATGTATAGAAGATACCTGCGCCTTGGGCTAACACTTTCAGTTCGTTACTTTCGCCAACACGCAGTGACTCAGTATCTACTTCCACAGTTTCAGCGGCAGCTTCCATTTCTGCGATCAACGCAGGAATATCGAGCTCAGCCATTAAACGTGGCAGATAGTTAGTATCGTAAACACCTTCGTTAAAGGTACCATCTTTCAGGATCAGCTTGAGTAACGGAATGTTAGTCGCGATGCCTTTCAGCACTACACTGTCTAAGTATTCATACAGTTTGGCAATCACATCTTCACGATTTTCACCGCGCATGATGATTTGCGCAATCAAGCTATCGTAGTATGGCGATACTTCTTTACCTGGCGCAGCAATCGAAATGATTTCCACATCTGGATGATCAGGGAACACACACTCAGTGATCTTGCCCGGATTTGGGATCAGTTGCAGTATACCATGGCTATCGAGCGCCGCTTTCTCAGCCGTCACACGTACCTCCATCGCATAACCAATTTCTTTCGGTTCTAACGCTGCAATTGAACGGCCAGCGGCAATATCAAACTGCGCACTAACGATATCAATACCTGAAGTCGCTTCCGTGACAGGATGCTCAACCTGCAGACGCGTGTTCATCTCCATAAAGTAGACTTCGTTCGCATCTAAGTTATAGATAAACTCTACGGTACCTGCGCCCATGTAATCGGTCGCGTCGCCTAAGGCACGGGTATAGGCCAGCACTTGTCGCTTCAGCTCATCCGGCAGCATAGTTGAGCCAGATTCTTCGACCACTTTTTGGTTGTTACGTTGAACCGAACAGTCACGCAAACCTAATACTTTCGCGTTGCCGAACTTATCTCGCAGTAACTGCACTTCGATGTGACGTAGTGATGTCACATACTTCTCTAAGTACAAATCACCGTTACCAAAGGCAGCGGCCGCTTCCGTTGCCGTTTTTTGGAATAAACCAATCATGTCTTCAGGACGTTTTACAACCTGAATACCTTTACCGCCACCACCTTGTACCGCTTTAAGCAGTACTGGATAGCCGATTTCACTCGCCACGTTTACGGCTTGTTCAGCATTGGTCAGAATACCGTGCGAACCAGGCACAACAGGTACGTTTTGCGCTTGCGATGTCTTAATTGCGTTCGACTTGTTACCCATAGTCGTCATTGAATGCACGCTAGGACCGACGAAGTTAACACCGTTATTCACACACAATGCAGCAAACTGCGGGCTTTCTGATAGGAAACCAATACCTGGATGCAATGCATCAACCTGTTCATATTCGGCCACTTTCAGCACTGAGTATGCGTTCAAGTAACTTTCGTCCGAGGTGTTACCACCAAGACAAACTAACTTATCGGTTTCTTTGAGCATGTCCGCGGGAACTGACGTCATATCAGGATCCGACGCTACTAATACCACATTGATATTATTGTCATGCGCCTTACGAATAAGTTTTACAGCTGTACAACCACGGGCGTGAACCAATACTTTGTTAATTGGCTTCATTAACTTACGTGGATCGTTCTGCACGATCACTTCTTCTTCAACAGTAGCTTCAACCACTAAGGTCGACAGTGCATTGATGATCACGTCGTTAATTTTTGCCGAAGGCATTGGCATCAGAGGATCGATACCTGCTAACTGAGAGTCTAAATTGTCGCTGAATGGGTTATGGACTAAGCCCGCCATTGCGCCAGGTACTTTTGACAAGTAGTTAGACAGCGTTGCCGTTGATGGTAAGTAAGCTGGCACCACCATTTGACCTGCGAACGGCATGTTAGTACCAGACAGATAGTAAGTTTGCACCAATGGGTGAGTTACAAAACTCGCCTGCGCACCACCGGTACAGTCACCAAAACCAAACATCAGTACTGGCAATTCGTTATCACGAATAAAGCGCGTGATACGGTCGTTCACCACAGCCATAGAGAATAGCGCCGCAGCGCCTTCTTTAGTCTGCATACCACCTGAACTGATAAAGCACACAACGGGTAATTTACGCTTAGCACACTCGATCAATAGTGCAGAGAATTTCTCAGCACTAGCCATATCGAATGCACCCGCTTGGAATGCGGTGTTAGACACAGCCACACCCACACGCACTTTTTGACCTTTTTCTTTAAAGTCAGCAATACCTGTGATCAAACCACATGGGCGAATGCCTTTATCTAATGCGTCTTCAATCGATAAACGGAAGCCTGGGAAGTTGAGCAAGTTAGCCGACATTTTGTCGCCGTTGATCTCTTCGAAATGGGTAAAGAACTGCTTCACCACATTTTCCCAAGTCATGTTGCCTTTACGTTTTTCGTCACGTAGCACTTTTTGGATCAATAGATCTTGATAACCCATGGTCAAGCGGTTCCAGAAGTCCTTACGACGACCGATACGCACAGGGTTGATCGCACCAGTGTACTTGCTGGTATCGCTTTCACTATCGAAATACTCAGGCAGTAAACGCTCGAAGAAGTAAGTCAGTACCACGAATAGACTGTCGTTAAGTTGTGGGAAACCCACACTCTTCCACTGCTCTACTCGCACCAACAAATCGGCGCGGTTCGATTGACCCATAAAATACTTGAGCCACTTATAGAACTTAGCTTTGTCGTTCGAGGTATCTTGCGTCGACAATGCATGGTCAATTGACTTGTGCAACAGGTTGTTCACTGAGTTACGTGACAAACTCTTCGACATCATGGCTTCTTTCGCGATTGACGCTAAGCTGCCCACAACGTTGTCATACAAGGCATTAAAGATCAGAATGTTATGGCATTGCCAAATAAAGTCTTCACGCAGTTCTTCATTTACCACCACATCAAGCACAGTCAGCTGATTCAGCTCAGGCCATTTAGCTTGAGTCACAGACTTTGGCAAACTTTCTAAGTGCTGAATCAGCCCTTTAAAGTTGTTAGCCGCATTGCTCTTCCAGCGATGATACAAAGACCAGCTAATGTTGAATAACAACGCCTTACGTGCTTTTTTATAGTTCTCTTTTGGCTCACCCAAAATCAAACGTGTCAGCATGTTACGCTCGGTAGAGACTTCGTCACGTTTAGCGACAAAGTTAGTCCACAATTTATTCAAATCTTCGTCATAAACTAGCTTGTCAGGGTTAGACAACCAAGCTTGGAACACACGGTCTTGTTCCTGTTGAATACGTGCCAACAGATCACCTTCTGGCACGCTAGCACGTGACAGACGGCCATATTGCTCTTGAGAAATAGAATGGATACGGCTACGTAGCGTTAAATAACGCAAATAGCGATAGGCGCTACCGAACAAGTTATGGTGACTGGTCGGGCTCGTTGCCACAGCTAATTCTGCGTTCAGTTCCAAAGCCATCAAGTTTTTAGATGGATTAAGGAAACGAGTTAAACTGCGATCATAATGCTCACGTAAATCTTTAGATTCACGCACAAAATTCATCGCTGCACGCTCAACCGCTTCTACGCTGCTAATAATAGCGCGGCGCAGATTGTGCTGACGCTCGTCACGATCGCCCGGTGAAAAGTCGATGATACCGTCGATACAACCTGAGGTATAAAGCTCTTCTGGTGATACACCCACAGATTTCGCACATTCTTGCCAAGATAAGTTGTACTTACGGGCAATACTTTGCAGACCTTGTGGCTGGATCGTGTTGAAAATACCGTCACGCAACGACAACAGAATGTTCGCCGCCGCTAATGGAATTGCGCCACCAGAATAACCAGCACCAATTACGATACCGACTGTCGGTACGTCAACGTTGGCACTTTCTGCGATGGCTTTAGAAATTGAATGCGCTTGGTTTTGGCTGTTAGCGATTTCGCCAGCATCCGCCCCTGGGGTATCAATTAAATAGATAATAGGCATAGACAATTCGGCGAAATGACGAATTGCTTTACAAGCGGCGTAATGATGCTCAGGCATCCAAGCACCATTAGCGGTAGTGCGTTCTTGGGCAATAAAGCCAATACGACGAGTGCGTGAACCAAAGTTCAGCTCGACCTCAGCACTGTAAAAAGAGCCCAAGTGAGTTTCCGTAATCAAACGACCTTTAAGATCGGCAATAATACGTTTTGCACCAGGACGACCTTTATCTTGGGTCGGCTGGATCACTTTAGCAACGTAACCGTCGACATCTAAAGATGCCAAGTCTTTTAAGTTTGCTTGAATAGCATCCTCATTTAAAAGACCTTTAATTTCTTCCGATAAACTCTGTTTACTGTGCTTAGGAAACAGAGAAAAATCTTTTGCCAAATGCTCGGCCTGTAAAAAAAGCGGATCGGGCGTTTGGGCTTGAGTCATGTGTTTGGGCTGATTATTGCTGGTCATCAAAAGATCCTCTGCTTAGCCTCTGAAAATTTTTAGCCAATAAATATAACTTTGTTATCCCGTCAAATGCCATTAAACTGCATAGGACGCTTTGTTCCAAATATGAGACAGTGGGAATAACATGCCAGATTTAAACGGTATGATGCTATTTGCAGCCGTAGTTAGAGCGAAGGGATTCTCCCAAGCTGCACGTGAAACCGGCCACCCAAAATCCACCATAAGTCGCAAAATCGCGCAGCTAGAAGAACAACTTGGCGTGCGATTACTACAGCGCGACACCCGTAATTTGAGTTTGACCCAAATCGGGGCACTCTTTTATCAACACTGTGATTCGATTCGCAATGAGGTAGAAGCGGCCAAGGCAGTTATCGAGAATACTCACGATGATGTGTCAGGATCATTACGCATTGCAATCCCAGTGTCATTTAGCCAAGAACTTATCGCTAACCTCTGTAGCGGATTTATGCGTTTATATCCCAATGTTGAATTGGATGTCCAGTTTACCGACAACGATATTGGTTTAGTCGGTGAAGGATATGACATAGCCATCAAATATGGCCCACTTCAATCGTCGGACTTAGTCGCAAGATTACTGTTTGAACGCCAGCCAATTTTAGTGGCAAGCCCTGCATACTTAAAACTCAAAGGCACACCCGCGACCCCAAAGGAACTCAGCCTGCACAGTGGGATTTTATTGGGGACTTCTCGCTCAGCACCAATTTGGCCATTGGGTAAAGGTTCGCGTAAAACCATGGCGAACTTTCAGCGTAAAGTGAGGGTCAACAGCCCGATAATGGTGAAGCAATTAGCCATAGATGATTTTGGCATCGCCATGTTATCCAATTCAGCCTGTAAAACCGAACTTGCTAATGGACAGCTAGTACCGATTTTACAGGAATGGCCGATTGAACCTTTTAAGGTTTATGGGGTTTATTCGAGCAGACGCCAACTGGCCACCAACATCAGTGTCTTCTTAGATTTCTTTGTAAAACGCTTCAGCAGCCAAGAAAGCCTGCAATCCCTAATGGGTTAACGTTTCCCGTCGCATCAAGGAAGCCTGTTTCAAGAAAACCCAATAAAAAAGCCTAGATCTGAGTCTAGGCTTTCAGTATCACGATTGATGTCAGCTAAGTAGGCCGCTTCATACGCAATTCTCGCAAGGTTTAGATACGCTATGCTTACGCGACCTAGCATAGGCTAAGGAATAACGCGTTCCCGTTTTAAGATTTCCTTAGTAATGGCTTGACGCAATGGTAAACCTGCGGCGTCGGGAATATCCATATTCATCGCAAAAAACCATACATTATCATCGAGTTCAACCCAACCTACCCACCAGCCAATGCTTGGTTCTGCTCTGACTGCATAACCGGTTTTCGCACGGATAATATAGTCAGAATTCGCTTCAGTCAGCATGGCTTGCTTAACAATACGTAAACTGCGCTCAGAAGCGTGTATCTTGTTGTGATAAAGCTTACGCAGGAAATCGATTTGCTCCGTAGCCGAAATTCGTATGCCACCATCTAACCAAAAGCTATCCAAATTTCCCGAAATATCCTCATTACCATAATCAAACGAGGCGATCATCTTCGACATACGCGCCTCACCAATTTGGCGAGCAAACTCTTGGTAGACAGGCACAACCGAATACTTCATTGCAGTAATAAGGTTATGATCACGATTCCAAGTTGCGATATCTCGACTTTTACCATCCCACTTAAAGACTTGATGCTCATCCTTTACCACGCCCAACTCGAGCGCAATCAAGCTATTGGGGATTTTAAAGGTTGATGCAGGTAAAAAACCTTGATTGGCACGTTTAAGATTATTAGTGAATCCCTGTTGCTTGTTTTCATTCCATAACACCACTACGCCTTTAGTTTGGTGCTGAGTAAAACTAGCATCCCAACTGCGGGTTTCTTGCCATTCCTTAGCTGTAGTAGATGCAAAAGTCGGCGCCACTAAGCTTGACGACACTAAAATAGACGACATCACCAGCACAGCCGATATGGTGAACAAACGCATAAAGTCTCCTTGTAGAAAAACAAACAATCCAATGAACTAAAAAAGTGATTAAGGCTATCACTTAGGGTTTTGGCAAGCCCTAGCAAACTGCTGACCAATTGTGGCAAAAAAGAGGCAAACTAGACCCTATTGCACTGTTGCAGATGGATTAATGCTAGCGCCATATGATTTGTGATAGAAGATATTGGCATAAGATGACAAAGATCACTGAGCTTAACTTTATTACCCTCAGCTTGTAGTGCATACTTTTTGGCATAAGAGACTATCCGCACGAAAAAAATAATCATTATTTCCAATGAATAACGTCTAATCACTACAGGGAAGCCAAACATGTTAAAGCCAGTGTTAACACTCATCCTCACCACCAGCTTAATGACTACAGCCAGTGCCGTGCAGTTATTTGGTGATGTTGAAGTTTCCCGCCTACCAACAGCCGAAAAAACCATAGGCGACGTAGTCACTCGCTATCAAGCTCTTGACGATGGTCTGGCTCAGCTGAGCTCAAAGAAAAACGAAGTTGACGCCACCCAATTAGCGGCGCGCCAAGGACACAGATTGTGGCAACAAGCTGTCCGCGATGTGCAGTCAGGGCATTTTGACGACCGACCTTTATACTGGGCTCGCCTTGCCATGCTTAATAGTCTAAAAACCACCAGCGCCAACTTTAAAATGGCCGATTGGCAACAAGACATATTAATGAGTGCGGTTGAAAAAGCCTCACGGGGTTTTAGCGATATTCAATATGGTGATGATGTCCAAATCAAAATATTCCTCACGGGTTTCGATCCTTTCTTCCTCGACAAAGATATCACCCAGAGTAATCCTTCAGGTCTAGTCGCCCTCGCCTTGGATGGTTTTCGCTTTGAAATTAATGGTAAAACGGCGCAAATAGAAACCGCTATGGTGCCAGTGCGTTTTGCAGATTTTGATCAAGGACTTATCGAGTCGCTATTGAGCCCGATTTATCGCGATCCCAAAACCCAATTTGTGTTCACCGTTAGCATGGGCCGAACTGATTTTGATATTGAACGTTTCCCAGGGCGAAATCGCAGTGCAGCGGCGCCCGATAACCAAAACGTACTCACTGGCGGCACTAAAACCGCACCGGTTGCCCCAAAGCTTAATGGTAAAGATTTTATCGGCCCCGAATTTGTGGAATTTTCACTGCCTGTTTCAGCTATGCAAGTCAAAGATGGTCAATGGAAAGTCAATGATAACCATACTGTCACTACCCTTGCCCGCGGTGAATTTAGTGCAACATCATTGAATGAGCTGCAAAACGAAACCTCAGTCGAAGGCTCTGGCGGCGGTTATCTCTCTAATGAAATCTCCTATCGCGCCATAGTCTTGCAGCAAAAGTTTAATAGCCATGCCAAGGTCGGCCACATTCACACACCAAGAGTCAAAGGCTATGATGCCGATACTGAGCAAGCCATAGTCGAACAAATACGCACTATGGTGATGCAAGCGGCGGCGAGTTTATAGCCAAGTCACACTGGCTGAAACTGGCCGAAACTAGCATTGTCAGATAGCGTTCGCTATGATGCGAACGCTTCTGATGTGAACGCTTAGGCAGGCTTAATCACCGATAAGTTTTAAGCACTCAATTTTATCTTTAACCGACGAGATCCAACGCTAACCCTATGCTGAAACCCGCTGACTTACTCAATGCCTTACGCCGTCGCAGCAGTGAAGCACTTGCACCACTGTCAAGGTCGACGTACGCAGCCTTGGGCCAAAGCCAAGATAAGTCGCAGGTGATAACGAGTCCACCAACACCCAATCCGACTCAGGCACATATTTTCACCGGTTCATCACGCCCACTCTCGTCACTACAAATTCAAGTACTAGAGCGAATTGAAGCCTGTTATCAAGAGGCCGAGATATCGCTTAAGCGCACTTTTCCACGCCCAGTCACTCAATTTAGTCTAAGGGGTAAGAGTGCGGGTACGGCTCATCTGCAACAGAATCGCTTGCGATTCAATCCTGTATTGCTACGCGAAAACAGCGAGGCATTTCTGACTGAGGTCGTCCCCCACGAAATTTGTCATTTGCTGTGTTTTCAGCTTTTTGGCAAAACCAAGCCCCACGGTAAAGAATGGCAATCTTTGATGTTAACGGTATTTAAGGTCAATCCGAGTACCACACATAGCTTTAATACCACTTCAGTTACGAGTCGCGATGTTGAGTATCGCTGCGCCTGTGGACCGATTCGACTGAGTATTCGCCGCCATAACAAGGTGTTGCGTGGTGAAAGTCGTTATATTTGTAAACGCTGTAAGACCCATTTAACTGCGATCTAGCGACTTTCAGCAAACAAAACTCCCACCTAAGTACGACTCAATTTGCATAAACAGCGATATTTCCCTTACCATCACGCCATAAAAGACGAGCCAAAGGCTCGCGTAGTGTTTGTTATTTTGGGATAAATTTTGAACATAGCTTCTTTAACCGTTAATTCACGGCGACTTTTGTTGTGCCTAATCACTTGGGCGGCGACCTTATCTGTGCCCGCAAGTGCCTCAGTGTCACATCCCAGCAGTTTCAGCCAAGCAAAAACCAAGTCACAGGCGCTCTACGTAGGCAGTCGCCAAGGTACTCTGCCCGCAGTCAGCTTTTACTGTGGCTGTGAAATTCAGATCAAAGGTAAATCGTGGAAACCCGATCTCGCCAGCTGTGGTTATCAAGTCCGTAAACAGGAAACCCGCGCCAACCGTATCGAGTGGGAACACATAGTCCCCGCCTGGGAATTTGGCCATCAACTCCAATGCTGGCAAAAGGGCGGCCGTAAAAACTGTGCCGATAACAGTAATGAATTTAATAAAATGGAATCGGACATGCATAATTTGGCACCCGCAATTGGTGAGGTCAATGGCGATCGCAGCAACTTCCGATTTAGCCAATGGAACGGTAAGGCTGACCAATATGGCCAATGTGCTATGGTAGTCGACTTTAAGAATCGTCAAGCACAACCTCCCGCGAATACCCGCGGTAAGATAGCCAGAACCTACCTCTATATGCAGCAGACCTATGGTCTTAAAATCGCCTCTAGCCAATTAAAATTATTTAAGGCATGGGATAAAACCTATCCAGTTGATACTATTGAGTGCAAACGTGATAACGCCATAGCGCAAACCCAAGGTAACCATAACCCCTTTGTGCAGAATGCCTGTAATGCGCCACCACAGCGTCAACAATTAGCCGAATAAGGTCGACAATGAGAGTCCCAAGAATTTATCAACCTCAGCCATTAGCCATCAATCAACAGTTGAACTTAGACGAAGATGGCGCGGCCCATATCGGCAAGGTGCTACGCATGGGCAACGGCGAACATATCAGTCTATTTAATGGCGATGGCAATGATTATCTTGCTGAAATTGTTGACGCAGGTAAGAAGCATGTCACAGTAAAACTGCTCTCCTGTGAGGCCAATTTATCTGAGTCGCCACTCAACTTGCACTTAGGCCAAGTGATTTCCCGTGGCGATAGAATGGAGTTCACCATTCAAAAATCAGTCGAGCTTGGCGTCAATACTATTACGCCGCTGTTTTCAGATCGCTGCGGTGTGAAACTCAACGGCGAACGCCTAGAGAAAAAAATTCAGCAATGGCAGAAGATCGTCGTGAGCGCCTGTGAGCAATCGGGACGCAGCCAAGTGCCCGTGATTCGCCCAGCGATGGACTTACACGATTGGTGCAGTGAGCCGACCTCAGCGCTTAAACTCAATTTGCATCCACGTGCCGCACACGGTATCAATGGCTTAGATTTGGCCCATACCCGCGTGCGACTATTAATTGGCCCAGAAGGCGGTTTGTCGGCGGAAGAAATCGCCATGACAGAAACCTATCAATTTACCGATGTGTTGCTTGGCCCCAGAGTGCTACGCACCGAAACCGCCTCGCTCACCGCCATTACGGCACTGCAACTCAGATTTGGTGATTTAGGCTAGACCGTCCACAGCCGCACACAGCGGTGGTATGGCACCCCATTATCCAATAAATGCTTTTTTGCCTGCAAACGGCGACAAATAAGGAACAGATTAATGATAAAACTCGGCATAGTGATGGACCCCATCAGTGAGATCAACATTAAGAAAGACTCCAGTTTTGCCATGTTAATGGCCGCGCAGGAAAGAGGTTATCAGCTGTTTTATATGGAAATGGCCGATCTTGCCATGGTCAACGGTGTGGCTATGGCCAATATGCGTCCGTTAACTGTTTTCAATGATGCGAGCAAATGGTTTGAACTCGGCGAAGCTACAGACACGCCGATGAGCGAACTCGACGTGATCTTAATGCGTAAGGACCCGCCATTCGATACTGAGTTTATCTACGCAACTTACATGCTTGAACGCGCCGAAGAACAAGGCGTGTTGATCGTTAATAAGCCACAAAGCTTACGTGATGCTAACGAGAAACTGTTTACCGCATGGTTTAGCGAATTCACGCCAGAAACGATCGTAACCCGTGATGCCAAACGTATCCGCGCTTTCCACCAAGCGAAGGGCGATATTATTCTTAAGCCACTTGATGGTATGGGCGGCACCTCGATTTTCCGCGTGAAGCAGGACGACCCAAACCTTGGGGTCATCATAGAAACCTTGACCAGCTATGGCCAACAATATGCCATGGCGCAAGCCTTTATCCCTGAGATAACCAAAGGCGATAAACGCATTTTAGTGGTCGATGGTGAGCCTGTGCCCTACGCCTTGGCGCGTATCCCAATGAAAGGCGAAACCCGTGGTAACTTAGCGGCAGGCGGAAGCGGTGTGGCTCAACCTTTATCCGACAGCGATTGGGCAATTGCCCGCGCCATTGGTCCAGAACTTAAAAAGCGTGGACTGATTTTTGTCGGCCTCGATGTCATTGGTGACAAGCTGACTGAGATCAACGTAACCAGTCCAACTTGTATCCGTGAGATCCAAGCAGCATTTGATGTCGACATCACCGGCATGTTAATGGATGCTATTGAAGCACGCATTAACACCAAAGCATAAAAATTTACCAACGAGTTTGTTGATTTAAGGCGCTTTGACATCACAAGCGCCTAGCCACTTTCTAGGGATGTGATATGAGTTTCACCAAAGCGCCATTCTTGTTACTCGGCATAGGTTTATTACTATCGACTCCGACTTGGGCCAACATAGAAACAGGTCCAACGAAAGCACCGTCGCGTCCCAAAAACATTGTCATCATGATAGGTGATGGTATGGGACCGTCTTACACTAGCGCTTACCGTTACTACAAAGATAATCCTGACACAGAGGAAGTCGAACAAACCGTATTCGACCGTTTACTTGTAGGGATGGCGAGCACTTATCCCGCCAGTGTCAGTGGTTATGTTACCGACTCAGCCGCGGCAGCAACAGCGCTCGCCACTGGCGTTAAATCTTACAATGGGGCGATTTCGGTCGATACCCAAAAGCAACCGCTACCGACCATACTCGAAAAAGCCAAATCCCTTGGCCTCAGCACAGGTGTGGCTGTCACATCCCAGATAAACCACGCCACGCCTGCAGCCTTTTTAGCCCACAACGAGAGCCGTAAAAACTACGACGCCTTAGCACTCAGCTATCTAGAAACCAACGCCGATGTATTCTTAGGCGGTGGTCAAAAATACTTTACCCCTGAACTATTAGCACAATTTAAAGCCAAGGGTTATCAACATATTACTCGTTTTGAAGATCTCGCCAGCATCACCCAACCTAAAGTGCTGGGACTGTTTGCCGAAGTCCAATTACCTTGGGCAATTGATGAAAAAGATGCGAAAAAACTCAGCACTTTAACCCAAAAAGCGCTCAGTTTACTGTCGCAGAATGACCAAGGTTTTGTACTGTTAGTCGAAGGAAGCCTCATCGACTGGGCGGGTCACAATAACGACATAGCTACAGCCATGGGTGAAATGGATGAATTCTCCAATGCCATTGAAGTGGTTGAGCAATTCGTGCGTGAACATCCTGATACCCTGATGGTGATCACCGCCGACCATAATACCGGCGGCCTATCGATTGGTGTCGATGGAAAGTACAACTGGAACCCTGAAATCCTACGCAACGTTTCAGCCAGTACCGACACATTAGCCTTAGCCGCCATCAGCGGTGAACAATGGCAGGCCGATCTTGCCCGCGGTTTAGGTTTTGAGCTCAACGAAGAAGAAATCGCAAAATTAACGGTCGCCAGAATGCAGGGATTAGAAACCATCGCGGTTGCAATTCGCCATGTTATTGATAAGCGAACTGATACAGGTTGGACAACCGACGGCCATACAGGCACAGACGTACAAGTGTTTGCCGCAGGTCCCGCATCTGAGCTGTTTAACGGCCATCAAGACAATACTGATATCGCCAATAAGATTTTCAGCTTATTGCCAAAACCGAAGAAACCTAAGAGCTAAGCGTTAATCGATTCCTTTCATTAAAGGCAATCACATAAGGCAACCGCATAATGCAGTTGCCTTTTTTATTGGGTCTTTTTATTAGGGATTTTATTAGGTCTTAGTGCAGTGATTCGATGCAAACTGGCTCGGGCGTGAATAACGGGTATAATGCCCACACTTAAGTTTATAGGTGCCTGTAACTGTGTTAACTAATCCATCGCAAGTCATTATTCGTAATCAAGACAGCCTAAGCCAACATAAGGTGTTAGTGCTCAATCATGAAGCCGATCTACTGCCAAAAGCCCTGCTCGATGTCGCGGCCTCGGTCGATGCCCTCGCCTTGGATTATCACCATTATTTACACTTAGCGCCGCACGCGAATTCAAAACTGCGTTGCTACTTCGGCCATGAACTGCCACATCAAGACCCAATTACACCAGAAAAGTACGATACGGTTATCGTTTATTTCCCCAAGGCTAAACCCCTCGCACCCTATCTGTTTAACCTCGCCGCCAGCCATCTTGTGCCTAACGGCCAGCTATTAGTCGTTGGGGAAAACAAAGGCGGCATTAAGTCTTTAGTTAAACTCTTGCCTGAGTATTTTGCGACGGGGATGAAGCTCGATAATGCCCGCCACTGCCTACTGTTTGGTAGCCATTTAGAGGGCAGCGCCCCGGCAATGAAACTTAGCGACTGGGTCAGTCAGTATCAACTCACAACGCCGCAAGGCGAGATCAGTATCTGTAATTTAGTCGGGGTATTTAGCGAAAAACGGTTAGATCTCGGCACTGAATTATTATTGTCACACCTACCAACACTCTCGGGTCGAGTGCTCGATTTTGGTTGCGGCGCAGGCGTGATCACCGCAGCCCTACTAAAAGCACAACCGAGCCTATCCCTAGAATGTGTTGATATTAATGCCATGGCGTTAGCTTCTTGCGAACTCACCCTGGCGGCCAATGGCATGACAGCCAAAGTGTATCCATCCGATGGGCTCGCGCAAACCACAGGAAAATTTAACGGCATTATCTCTAATCCGCCGTTTCATGATGGCCTCGCCAGCACCACCAGCATAGCGCAGAACTTTGTCACCGATAGTGCTAAGCAATTACAACATAATGGTATTTGGCAAATAGTAGCCAATCGCCACCTGCCCTATTCCGATATTATCGCCGCCGAATTTGGCCAATTGAAAGTGGTTGCCGATAACAACAAGTACAAGTTGTATTACTTCCAGCACAAATAGATGTTTGATTAATAACGCGCAGATGCTTTCGCTGAAGCGCGTTATTGGCAACCCAGCCACTCACTCTTATCCCAATCCCTGTTTGTTTTTAGATAAAACCTCCCTTTCATCGTGTTACAAAATTCAATATTGTGATCTGCCGCATGCCAGCGATTCTGACAATTCCTCACTTATAATCACTCAACAGCCGTTCCTAACATAGGGATTCGATTTAAAACATCAAAATAATGGTTAAACCTAAAATCAATATAAGTTGTGGTTTATTCAGTAATTTTTGTTATAAAACCAGAGATAACACTGATTATAAGACTCAATTTTTTATAAAAAACTATTTTAAAATTCACTCATAGACCATTAACAACAAAATGACAACATTTGCTGATTTTGCAGCCAAAAAGGCTTCTTTACCCTAAGTTTCTACTGTTATACTCAAAACAGCTTCTTAACAAGAATAAAACGCAATTACTAGGAATGCCCCTATGCTGGACCCTGAACTCATAGAGCTAAACAGCGATAAGACAAAAGCTGAATTGCGCCTGATCCCGAATGTCCATGGTCCAGTCACCCATGAAGACATAATGCGCCTGTTATCTTTACCTGAATTCGCCGCCCTGTTTCCGCTAGAACCAGCCATTACTAAAACCGTCGCTAAAATCAACTCTCTTTGTAATCAAGACGATGGAAAATTTGAGCTCTATACTACTTTGGCCGAACGTCGCGATGGCAGCATAGCTATCGAGATTAGTCCCGATAAAATGCAAGCCAGTCTTAAACTTACCGCAGCATGGGGTGGTAAACAGATAGATTTGCCAGAGATCCTCACTCATCTCAAAAAAAACAACGTCTGCATGGGGCTAAGCAAACTCAAAATTCAAGCTCTACTAAAGCAACTCAGCACACTCAAGCCAGGGGAAATCTGCCAAAGTGAAATAGCCCAAGGCAAAGCCCCTGTTAATGGACTCAATGCGGTACTAGAACGCAAAGTATTCCTTGCGCGGGAGCGCTTGCTTCAGCCACAAGAGCGCGAAGATGGCAGTGTCGATATGCGCAATTTAGGCGCAATGATCGTTGTTAAAGCCAATGATCTCTTGATGGTTAAACATTTAGCCACCGAAGGCACTCCGGGCTACAACATCAAGGGCGAAGTCCTTAAACAAAAACCAGGTAAGGATGCCGTGCTTCAAGCGGGTACTGGCACAGCCTTTCATCCCAAAGATCCCAATAAACTGATCGCCACAGTGCCGGGGCAACCCGTCGAAACCCGTACAGGTATGAATGTCGATGATGTACTGCAACTTAAAGACGTCGACATCAGCACAGGCCATGTCACCTTCAAGGGCAGTATTTTAATTACAGGTGATGTCCACGAGGGCATGATAGTTAAAAGCTCAGGCGATATTACCGTGATGGGGTTTGTGGACTCCGCCACCCTTGAAGCAGAAGGCGATGTCACTGTGAGTAAAGGCATCATTGGCCGCCAGATTAAAGCCAATGAATACTCTACCAATATCTATTCTCAAGGGCAGATCAGCGCCCAATTTGTGCAATATTCTCAATTAGTTGCCAAAGGTAATATCTTAGTAACTAAACAGTTGCTGCACAGTAATACCAAAACCGCCGGCAGTTTAACGGTCAGCGATCCTAGCGGTCGTCGTGGCGATCTGGTTGGTGGAGTCGCACACGCTGAAAAAGGCATCACGGCGGTTGTCATAGGTGCAACGGCAGGGACTAAAACTGACGTTTACTGCGCAATGGGACAGGCTGAACTCAAGCAAGATCTCAAGCTACTCGATGAGAGCGTTAAAGCTATGGTCGTCGCCAGTTTAGATATCGAGGCTCGCCTCAATAAATTGCCCCCCAAGTCAGAATGGCAAGCTGACGCGGTTATGATTGAGCAAATCAAGATGATGCTTGATGAAAAGAATCGCATCATGGACGAACGTACCCGTGAAGAGCTTGAATTCGATACCTTTAAACAAGAAGTCGAAGGCTACTACGAAAAATACCGTATCGAAGTGCTTAAACACGTATTCCTTAACGTTGAGCTGCATATAGGTCCAGCAAATCACCGTACGGCACGTGAACATGGCACTTGTTGTATTGCCAATGTTAATCAAGAGATTAACTTTGACTATAACGCCAAGGCAAAAGCTGCACCGAGCACATAAGGTTCACTAGGGTTCTTAACGCCAGTGCTGAGGCGGCTTTCACTCAGCAGCCAAACCTCTGAACTCGTTCTGGCCTCTATCTATCTTCTCCAAGCGTGGCATACTGCTCACAGATAAACGCACGCAGCAGTATGCCAAGCCACCTTCTTGCTAAATCCTAATCCTTGTCTACTGCCGCCGATTGATCTCAGAGAATACCTCAGAGCCCATTTTAAACTTCCTAAGGATCTGAAATGACTAGCGTTAAGATGTCGAGTATTGAATGGCCAGCGATTGTAAAACTGACTCAAAATGACGAATTACTTTACCTAGAACATCAAAGAGATTGGCTCGAACTGGTCTGTCTCTATCAGCATCACTTCATCGAAACCGATCAATTATTAGACTCCAAAGGGCAGCGATACCTTATCAGTGCCTGTCCACAAAAAATCCATGAAGATCCTGTTGGCGAATTACCTCGATTACTGCGCCAAAAACAGGATTTGCCACTCAATGAATTTATCAAATGGGTTCAAAATCATGCCCAAGCACTAGGACAATGTTGTGTCGCTAAACTGGCTTTCACGACAATTGCCCAAGGCATTGAAATTGTTCGTACCCTCGATGAATAAACAGCAAGCACATGATAAGCCATAATAAATGGCTATCAATAACTCAGTTAATCAATAAAAAACAATATGACCTTAAAAGCTAATATCCTCATAATCAATTCACAGGCATAATTTGCCGCGGTGTAACAGCGCTAAGCCAGACGGTAAAGCGCTTAAGATGCACTCCAAAATAACCGTTTTCTGCGTCGACTCAAGAGATGACGTTTAAGTTGGCACTAAATATACAAACAGATGGAACCGAAATTGGAACTACTTAAGATTGACTGCTTAGGCAAACAACTGCGCTTAGAAGGCTCGCTCGCGGGCTGGCAACAACTCTACTGGGACAACACCTTAGTCTCACAAAAAGAAGCTTCCGTCGATAATGGCGGCCTCAAAGTCCATGTCTTTGAGCTCACCCACCACAGCAGCCCATTGGTGACAGAAAATGGTGAGCAAGCCATCGCCATGACAGAAGCTAAAATCCAAGTTCGCCTCGAAACCGATCTCGTTTGGCAGCCTTTCCGCCTCGATTACTGCTTGCTGATGGATGACAAGATTATCGACCAAGGGCGACGGACAGAGAAAGATATCGAACGCCAAACACCAGAAACGCCCATCGTTAAGCAGCAAAAAATCAGCATGATAGGACTCGCCTCCCTCGGCTTTAAGCTGTTAAAAAGCGCTAAAGTCATAAAGGTGGTGTTAGCGGGCGCCAGTGTTGCCGCTTACTCTTGGCTATTCTCCTTCCAATTCGCCCTCGCACTTATCGCCTGTTTGGTATTTCACGAGTATGGCCATATTCGCGCAATGAAATATTTTGGGATGAAAACCAAAGGGATCTACCTTATTCCCTTTATGGGCGGACTCGCGCTTTCCGATGAGAAAATTAATACACGTTGGCAAGATGTGGTGATTTCTATCATGGGACCGACCTTTGGGCTCTTGATGTCCATCGCTTCCTTGATTGCTTACCACGCAACAGGCAATGTGTTTTTTGCTGGCCTTGCTGCCTTTAATGCGCTGCTTAACCTATTTAATTTATTGCCTATTTTGCCACTCGATGGCGGGCATATTTTAAAGAGCATCAGTTTTTCGATGAACAGCATCATGGGGCTGGTCGCCTGCGCCGCTGGTGCCGCTTTCGGAGTGTATATCAGCTACACCTTAGGCTTAGCGCTATTGGGCTTCTTGTTGTTGATCGGCAGCTTAGAAATTATTTTCGAGTGGCGCACTCGCCATCAAAGCCACCTGCTGCCATTAGACAAATACGGGCAAATCTTCTCGGTTATTTGGTACTTGCTCACGGTTGGTGCCTTAGTCGGCATCATCTGGCACTTAGCGGGAACGGGCGATGATATGCTCAGCTTGCCGCTGCAAATATTACGCAGCTAATGTGGCTTAACGGCTAACCGCAGTGCAAAGGCACTAGCACGAGTGCCTGCACTTGCCCAGAGTGATGCAATACAAAAAACCGCTATTAATAGCGGTTTTTTATTTTTATGTCGCGCTGTGATGCTTTTACAAAAATGCGCTATTCCTTTGCCAAAGGCGGGGCGATATCACTGCCACCAAGGGCTTGATAAAGCGTTGCTTGGGCGGTGAGTTGGTTATAGCGATTCTCGAGTAAAGCCGCCTCGGCGCTACGACGATTCTCTTGGGCATCAATCCAATTCTGAATACCGATAGCACCATTGCGATACTGGCTCTCATAAATGGCTTCAACGGCCGCCGCGGCACTGAATTGCTGCGCCAACTTCTCCCCTTGATAGCGATATTGCTGCTTAGCCGAAATCGCGTTATCGACATCTTCAAAGGCGGAATAAAGCGTCTTGCGATAATTCACCACTGCAGTTTGATAATCAATATCGGCAATATCATTATTGATTTGCATTTGATTCCACTGCAAAAAGGGCAAGACTAGCCCAGCGCCTAAACTGCCAACGGGATTACGTAACAACTCTTTTAACTCAGAGGTCGACTCTCCAATACCACCCGTTAAACTCAGGCTTGGGAAATAACTCGCATAGGTCGCATCTTTACTCGCCAAGGCGGAGCGCAGTTGATACAAGGAGGCCTTCACATCTGGGCGTCTGATTAACAAATCTGCAGGTACACCCACGCTAACGTCCGGCACTGCCATATCGGGGAGTTGCTTAATCTCAACCCAAGTCTCCCCTAAGGCTAAACTCTGCGCCGGATCAGCAGCTGGCGCCTGATTGAGTAATATCGCGAGGGCATTTTTAGCCACAGTTAATTGTTGAATAAGCTGGCTATGCGCCGCCTCTTGTCCCGCCATACTGCGCTGCGCTTCGAGCACATTCACTTGCGTCACGGCGCCAGAATCATACTGCCTTTGGGTTAATGCCAGCGTTTGCTGACTGTACTCGATACTCTTTTGGCTTAAATCAATCCGTTGATTTAAATAACCTATCTGCCAATACAAGGATGCAGTGGTCGCCACTAAGCTTTGGGTGGTACTTTCTCTATCTTCGGCACTCGCCAGCGCAGTCCATTGGGCTTGGTCGATATTGGCCGACACTTTGCCCCACAAATCCACCTCATAACTCACGGACAAGTTGGCTTGATAGCTCTTAGTCGCATCGCCGCCCTCAAGTGGCTGATTACGGGAAGCACCAAGATTGGCCGATAATTGCGGATACAGATCGTCCCGCGTTAGCCCTGCCTGCAAGCGCGCTTTACGCAGCGTTAAGGTCGCCAGCGTTAAGTCATTGTTAGTGCTCAATACTTGGCTAACCAGCTTATCGAGCTGCGGCTGATGAAACTGCTGCCACCACGGGTCGACTTTTACTTGCTCGTTCACTGTGGTGTTTTGCCACTGTTCTGGAATAGCCAGTGCGGGTGGTTCAAAGTCTGAACGCATAGCACTGCCACAACCACTCAACAGGGCTATGCACAGAGCTGGTCCCAAAGCCGTGCAAACAGCAATAGCACAGCTACGAGGCGAAAATGGTCGATTAAATAGTCTAGTATTCATGGTGTTATTACTCTCTGGCTAGTGCATCAACGGGATCTAACTGCGCCGCATTGCGGGCGGGTAAGAAACCAAATAGCACACCAATTAAGGTCGAGCAGGCAAAGGCGGCAACGATGGAGGTGGTGGAATAAATCATTTGGAAACTGCCTCCCGTTTGAGCAAACACCACGCCAATTAAGTAGGACAAGGCGATGCCTAAGGTTCCACCACACAAACACACTAAAATGGCTTCGATAAGGAACTGGCGCAAAATATCACTCTGGCGCGCCCCCACCGCCATACGAACACCGATTTCACGGGTTCGCTCAGTCACAGACACTAACATAATGTTCATCACCCCAATTCCGCCAACGACAAGGGAAATCACCGCGATAGCCGAGATCAGTAAGGTCATGGTTGCTGTGGTTTTTTCGATGTTCTGCCTAATGGTATCGGTATTAATGGTGAAGAAATCTTGCGTGCCGTGGCGCATTTTAAGCAGCGCGATAATGCCCTGCTCCGCCGCGTTACTCGGCACAGTTTCATCGAGTCGAACGGTAATACCATCCAAATAGTTTTTACCCACCATACGGCCAGAAACTGTGGTGTAAGGCACCCACACATTAAGCGCATCGCTGTTACCAAAAGCACTTTCTTTGGGTTGAGTCACACCTATGATACGTACGGGTAAATCTCCAAGGAAAATCACTTGCCCTATCGCCGAGTTATTGTCGGCAGCGCTGTTAGGGAAAAGCTCCTTACGGGTATTGTCATCAATCACCGCATCTTGGGCGAGCGATGCGACACTGGCATCATCCCAAAATTGGCCCTGCGCTAACTCGTACCCTCTTACACGGAAAAACTCAGGTCCCACACCATTCACCGATGCCGATACCGCTTTATTACCAAAACGAACCGTTGCAGTAGAGCCAATGCTTGGCGTCACGCTATCAACATAGGGTAAATTTTTAAGAGCATTTGCGTCCGTTGCGGTTAAGGTGCGTACCCTCGCCGAGCGTCTATCGCCAAAACCAGAACCGGGGCGAATATCAATCGTGTTAGTCCCCATCGAACTGATACTTTTGAGAATGGCCTGCTGCGAGCCTTCACCTAAGGCCACCACAGAAACCACTGAGGCGATACCGATAATAATCCCGAGCATAGTCAAGAAGGTACGTAACCTGTGGGTCGACATCGCCACCAGCGCCATTTTAAGCGCTTCGACATATCTGTCCCACGAAGCCACCCGCGCACGCGAGCCATCTTTTGCTGCCACTGCATCGTTAGGCTTTTGTGGCGCTGTATTTTGTAACGTTGAGCTTTGCGATGTCGAAGTTTGTGGCTTAGCCGTTTGTTTATCCTGACTGCGCTCATCGCTGATGATCACGCCGTCTTTGATTTCGATAATGCGGTCGGCATATTGGGCCACATGCATATCATGGGTCACGATAATGATGGTATGACCGTCGCTGTGAAGCTCCTGCAACAACTGCATCATTTCTTCGCCGCTGTGACTATCCAACGCACCCGTCGGCTCATCGGCAAGGATCACATCGCCGCCATTCATCAAAGCGCGCGCCACACTGACCCGCTGTTGTTGTCCGCCACTGAGCTGATTGGGTTTATGGTCAAGCCTGTCGCCAAGGCCTAAACGCGTTAACAAATGCTCGGCCCTGTCTTTACGAACCGTGCGTTCTTTACCCGCATACACAGCAGGCACTTCGACGTTGCCTATGGCGGTCAAATCGCCCAGTAAATGATAACGCTGAAAGATAAAACCAAAGTGCTCGCGGCGCAGCTGTGCTAACTCATCAACGTCCATAGTCGAGGTATCTTGGCCGTTGATAAAATACGCGCCCTTTGACGGCTTATCTAAACAACCAAGAATGTTCATTAGGGTCGATTTACCCGAGCCAGAGGCGCCCACTATCGCCACCATCTCGCCACGGCCAATCGACAAGTTCACATCTTTCAGCACAGTGAGTTGCTGCTCACCCGCCTGAAAAGTGCGATAACAACCTGAAATTTCAAGTAATGCCGTTGTCACTGTTAAAACCTCACGCTAGGTGGGCGACGTAATTTACTGCTGCCATCATCGGAAGACGGCATGCCAAGCACAACCTGATCGCCTTCCTTCAAACCCGCGGTGATTTCAGCATTGATTTTATTGTTAATCCCCACAGTGACATCCACATATTGCACTTGGTTATCAACTAATACAGGCACTTGATATTGCGGGCCGCTGCGGGCTTTACGCTCGACAGACTTAGTCTCTGTCACCGCGGATTTCTCCCTCGGCTTTATACGCAATATCTGCGCAGGCACTAATAGCGCATCATCGGCCTTAGCTAACACTATGGACACCTGCGCCGTCATGCCGATACGCAAGGTGCGGTCAGGGTTTTCTACATCAAACAGACCATGGTAATAAATGGCGTCTGAGTCGCTAGAGCTCATATTGCTATCGTCGCCATCCATCGAAATCGGCCCAGGCTCAATCGCCCTCAAAACGCCACGGTAGGGATGATTCGGTTTTCCAAGGACAGTGAAATACACGGCTTGACCCGGATGGACATTGACAACATCGGCTTCGGAAATCTGCGCTTTAACTGTCATGGTATCCAGCTGCGCCATTTCAACTATGGTCGGTGTTGTTTGATTAGCGTTAACGGTTTGCCCCACTTCCACCGCGGAATACACCACAGTGCCATCCATCGGCGCGGTAATTTTGGTATAACCTAAATCGATTCTGGCACTGTCGACGTTAATCTCAGCCTGTTGTTTTTGCGCTTCTAATTGCTCAAGCTCGGCTTGATAAACCGTTAGATTAGCATCGGCCACTTCATAATCGGCACGAGAACTGGCCTTATCGGCAAGCATTTGCTGCTGGCGGCTAAATTCCAATTTAGCTTGGCGGATCTGCGCCTGTTTAGCACGGAACTGAGCATTGATACTCTTGAGTGATGCGAGGGCATCCTTCAAATTATTCTGCTGCGCTAGGCTATCAATCTGAGCAATCAAATCGCCTTTCTTTACTTCATCACCCAGTGCCAGCGGCAAACTTAAGATTTGCCCCGATACCTGTGCGCCCACACTCACCAGTTTGGATGCCTGCAACATGCCATTGGCAAGTACTGAGTTTTCGATATCGCCACGGCGCACCGCTTCAGTTACATAGGTAGGTACCGTTTCAGGCTTATGCCACATAAAATAAGCACCGCCACTGAGGAGTATTAAGCCGCTTAACGCGAGCAGCAATTTACGCTTTGAGGATTTTTTCATCGGTATTGTCGTGTCCATCAATGCTAAAGACAGCAAGCATTCATCTTGCTAAGGAACTGAAATTGTTCCAACAGTATATAGAGTTAGCCAAAGACAGTAGACGAAGGAAGTGTCGTTAACAGGTAAAGATTTGCAAATATCTGTGTAGAAATTGACAAGGAAAGCACGATTGAGTGGTGCTTAGACTGCCATGCCAATTTAGTGCGATACCAAATCGTCAGGTGATAAATTGTTGTTGTCTACATTCTATGACTATGCCACTTGTGGTAGTTCAGCCATTCAAACGAATCTAGATACAGACTTCATTTGATTCTTTTTCAAGAAAAATCAACGTCGTGGTGCTTCACCCCACACCCGACCAAGGAGGACTGCTCGTCCTATCCTCCTTGGATGCTCCATGACACCCCACCGGAGTTGAAAGCCCCTTGTGCTCATTGCCAAATTTGCTATCGCTTCCGAAGAATGCGTCCCCACACCTGCAAAAGCTAGCTTGTCATTTATGCAGGAACAATAAATGGCCTTGCCTAAAGTGCGTTAAATTCTCGCTGAATCCTGCATCTTCAGGTTGTTTGGGTATATAATCCCGCGCCATAGCCCTATCAGCAGGAAATGCCATGCACGACATTATTGAGCAACTCCAAGAACGCAGCGAAACTGTTCCTGTACCACTCGAATTACCCACATTTGAGCAGCTCGTCGAAGTCGAAGAGCAAATCCTGATTTCATTGCCAAGGGAGCTAAAAGAATACCTGTTGTATGCCAGTGATGTAATTTACGGCACGATAGAGCCAGTAACAGCATCGGATCCCTACTCGCACACCTACCTGCCCGAAGTGACTTGCTATGCGTGGTCCATCGGTATGCCAAGGGACATGATTGCCATATGTCAGCAGGGTGATGCTTTTTACTGTATCGACCAAGATGGTCAAGTACATTTCTGGAAAAACGGCGACTTTACCGATATCTATTGGGAGTCGTTTTGGGAATGGGTTGAAGAAATCTGGTTAAAGATCAAATACTAATTTTACTTTTATTGCATTGAGAACACGATTATGTCTAAGAACATTGGCTTGAATGCCATCGAAATGAGCTACTTACGCCAGTCACTCAGCTTAAGCGCGGCTCAAGTTGGTGCTCTGACTAACCATAGCGAAGCCGATGTATTCGCCTGGGAAAGCGGTGAACAACTGGCACCTGAGCTGGCACAAAAGAAACTGCTTGATATTGATGACATCATTGAGATGCAAGTGCTCAACACCTGCGATGGTATCGAAGAACTATTTAAGAAAGAACCTAAACGTCACTTAGCCTTCGTGGTCTACCCCACTCAAGCGGTTTACACACAATACAACCCCGAATTCTTAAGTTCACTGCCTTTTACTGAGCTGTACAACACGGCCGCTTGGCGCATTAAGAAAGAGTGCAAACTGGTCCTAGAAGTCGACGTCAGCCTAGTGGCTCTCGACGTGGAGGCCTACAAAGCCTTCCGTGAACCGACCAAAATGAGTGAAAGCCGCGAAAGTCGCGCTAAATGGGCCGCTACTCAGTTATAAGCGTGTAAATCCAGAAGCTTAGTACTCGCATTAACAATAAAGGCAGATATCACTATCTGCCCTTATTATATTCTCATAATGATTTTCAGATAATCAGCGACTTAGAATGATTAGCCCTTAGCGGCCACCACAGCATCCATCTTCTGTAAAGCCGATTGACGCGACGGCAGCGCAGACAACCTATCGCGATAAGCGGCGAGTTTAGGTGGAATGGCTTGTTCGAACAATGTGCCCCACATTAAGGTATGGGCCAGTAAAATATCCGCCACCGAAACGTCATCACCGAGCAAAAAATCACTTTCAGGCAACATGGCTTCGGCCAATGCAACCGCCTTATCAAACTCCCATACCGCACAAGGCATGATCTGCGGATGACGCTGCTCCTCCGGTAAAGCAAACTTATGCTTACCCATAGTCCAAAGCGGCTGCTCAAGCTCAGTAATGATGAAGCTCACCCATTGATGGTGCAAACCCGATGCGTTACTCCCCGCGGGTGGCAACAACTTACCCTCGCCATACTTTTCTGCTAGATAAAGGCAAATCGCCGCAGATTCGGATAACACTAACTCTTCATCAGTTAACACAGGCACTTTACCGCAGGGATTTATCGCTAAAAATGCCGCGCTGCGATGCGCACCTTTAGTCATATCCACAAAAGAAAAATCCCAATCAACACCCAACTCTTCCAACACCCAAGCAACTCTTAATGCGCGACTGCGCGGTGTGCCATATAAAGTGATCATTGCAACGTCCTTTTAGTCCGGTTAATTCGTGTCCTAACGAAGATACACTGAGTTTGCGTTAGTGCAAATCTGCCCATAAAAAACGGCGCTTAATGCGCCGTTTCGATTTCACTACACTTTGATATAAAGCACTGAGCTATAAAACTCGTAGGCTTAATATTAGAAGTTCATTGAGAGTTTAGTGTAAATGTAGCGACCCATTGGATTATGTACTGATGTCACGTAACCGTAGAGGTCGGTATCACCATCACCGATAGCGAATGGTGGTTCTTCGTCAAATACGTTGTTCACGCCTAGTGTCAGCTTGAACATCTCATTGAAGCGATAAGTACCTGACATGTCGACTAAAATTTGAGCATCAATTGTACGAGTTTTGTTGAAATCTTCAAACTCACCGATATAACTCAAATTTAAATTGGCGGCAAAGTTATCCATAGTCCAGTTGGTTGTCGCTAACCAACGATTCTTCGGATACTTATACTCTCCGGTATAATCGACCACTTGATGAGTATCATCTTTTTCAAAGTTATGCAGATAACTCCATTCAAGACCGAACTTAAGGTCGCCATAACTATCGAGTTCGAATCCATAATGGGTCGACACATCCATACCCTGAACTTCTTGCGAACCTAAGTTAACAAAGCTTGAGCGGATCACATCTAGTGCGCCAAATGTTTGACCAGCTTGAGGTGCTAGGCGCACACACACAGTGCTGTTCTGATCGTTACAATTAGCGTCATAAATATCCTGCAGTAACAACTTATCAATCTTATTATCTTGAGTGATGCTGTAGATATCGAAACCAATATCGAACTTCTGGCTTGGCGCCCATATCATGCCGATATTCCAAGTCTCTGACTCCTCAGCCTTTAACTTTGGGTTACCTGCAAACTCAGTCGTTTCATCAGACAAGGTACAACCTTGACCGTCGGCTGCGCAGCGATATTTATCAATTAGGAAGCTACTTTCTTCAGATGGACCCAAACCAATTTGCGCTAATGAAGGCGCACGGAACCCAGTAGACCAAGAGGCACGCGCCGTTATCTCATCACTAATACCCCATTGGAAAGCAATCTTAGGATTAGTGGTTGAACCAAAATCACTGTAGTGATCATATCGACCCGCAAGTTGCAGCTCGAAGTTATCCGTTACAGGGATGGAAAATTCAGTATACGCCGCCCATTGATCGCGATCGCCCTTAGCTGACACAGCTTCGGTACCAAAAATCAATCCACGTTGAAATTGCTCATCCGGCTCGTCGCTGATGGCTTCTTCACGATATTCAACTCCAGCCGCCATCATGATATCGCGATCAGCAAGGGTAAATGCTTGACCTGAGATATTCGCCGCATAGGAAGTCATGGTTGACAGACCTTGGCGCACTAGACTGGTGGTAATATCATCAATGACATCTTGGGAGTTCATGGTGCCACCGAAAGGATTGTAACGACCCGCATCAATTTCACGTTGCAAATAATCTGTTCTTACCCAACCTTGGCTGCGGTCACCCGTTTGAGTTGACTCACTGCGCCCCTTTTGCACCGTAGCTTCCCAGTCCCAGTCTTTAACTACACCGCGTAAACCTGCGACTAAACGTAGAGTATCAGATTCAATATCCCAACGACGCGCACCCGCATCAACGGTGCGGAAACGACCGATTTCAATATCTTTCCCCCACGGGTTATTTGGATGAGTTCCAGGTACGGTTAAGCCAGCTTTCTCATCAAGTGGCGTCGGCGCACCGCCCGCTTCCGATGTGTTGTGCTGGGCAGCTAACTCGAGGAAAGCGGTTAAATCATCATTAAAGTGATATTCGAATTGACCAATAGCACCCACACGTTCAGCAGCAGGCACAACAAGGTTATACGGACCATAATCAAAGACACAAACTTCACCGTCTATATTGCGATCGGCAGGGCAAGCTGGGTCAACTGTCGGCACCCCATCCACATAAAAATACCCAGGAAAACCACGGGAAGAACGCGAATCTTCACCGCCGTAAGGACTCTGATCTGCAGTTCCAAAACGGCCTAAATCCGTTGCCGCTAAAGTATCATTTTTAAAATAGTCGAGAATGATAGAGGCACTGCCCTTATCGGACTTCATCCCCCACACCATATTCGCAGTAGTTTCATCGTAGCCAGTGCCTGAAGCATCACCGTAGCCAAGATTGACCTCAATGCCTTCAATGTCTTTTTTCAGAACTATGTTAACCACACCCGCGATCGCATCAGAACCATAAATAGCCGATGCACCGTCCTTCAGTATGTCGATACGTTCAATAGCTGATACCGGAATATTATTGATATCAACAAAGGAATTAGTGATACCTTCGGCAAAAGCACTCGCCGCAACACGACGACCATTAATTAACACTAAGGTCGCGTCTGGGCCTAAACCACGTAGACTGATAGATGCGCCGCCGTTGGCGGTTGAATCTTGGCTGTTACCTCGGGTAGAAAACGCGCCAGCACCATTGGCAGGCATGCGTTCAAGTAATTGCTGCAGGTTATCAAATCCCATATTGGCAATATCGTCTTTACTGATCGATTGAATAGGGGAAGGGCCTTCAATATCGGTACGTTTAATACGGGAACCCGTTACTTCAATACGTTCAACTTTTTCTGCACCTTTATCGGCAGCATGGGCCACTGTTGGCGTACATGCCATAGCAATTGCGATTGCACAAGCACTGGGTAGAATCTGAGGTCTGTTCATACATTTCCCTTGTTTTATTTATCTCATTAAAATTATTTTAACAATAAGAAAACCCTAAATTAACAACATACAAGGTAATGAGTTACAAACCAAAGTCAATGGCAGAGAAATAAAAGTTAAAATTTTGTTACATTTGAGACGGTGTATTTTCCTCATACGAGAATCAAAGTAGGTCTAGGCACTAAAGATTCAACCTACAAGACAAGTCGCAGTATTTGAATATCAAAATTTAAGGAAGAAAGATGGAAGACAAGATTATTTATCAAGCAGAGTTTGAAACCCATTTAGGTCTGTATTGGTTACTCTCAGGAGCCGCCTATTTCAGTCTAAGCATAATAGGTATTCCCTTGTTATTGCTTTGGTTTCCAATCGGGCTGTGGGGGACTCGCCGCTATATTCGCAATATGAGTGCCGAGCTCACCAGCAATAAACTTATTGTCAGGAGGGGCATATTAACTCGTACTGAAAACACAGTGCCTTTGGACAAAATTACCGATATGGCATTGATCCAAGGCCCAATTATGCGCCTATTTGGTCTGCATAAACTCACGGTAGAAACCGCAGGGCAATCGGGCGCAGGCGCATTGATAAGCTTAGTCGGCATAGTCGATGCGCCTCAATTTAGAACCCGCGTATTAGAACAAAAAGAACGGCTTACCCAACCCTTGCACCCAACAATCCCATCGGCACAGCCAGATAATACGCTGTTACAAATCGTAGCCGAAATGGCTGCAAGCTTAAAACGCATTGAAACTTTACTCAGCCAAAAATTAAACGGATAAATTGAATAAAACAACTTTTAGTTCAATCACTTTACCTTTAATGTTGAGCCACTCACTTAGCGTTAGCGCAGCTTTTACATGAGCGCAGCCTTAACATGAGGGAGTGTTCGATTCCCCAGATTAATTTTCAACAGGCATTTTTAATAACGACATGACAGAATCTTCAGTAACTTCTCCTTCATCCTCTTGGATGACACACCTAACTCTCGGCATTAAAGCCATGGGCCCAGGTGTTCTTATGGCCGCAGCGGCGATTGGCGCATCCCATTTAGTCGCCTCGACTCGGGCGGGCGCCGAATTTGGTTGGCAACTGGCTTGGGTTATTCTTGGGGTGAATTTACTTAAGTATCCCTTCTTTGCAGCTGGCGCACGCTACACAGCTGCCACAGGGGAGAGTCTACTGCACGGCTACCAAAAACAGGGCCGAGGTTACTTACTGCTGTTTACTGGGCTCAATGTGATCGCCGCCATTGCCAGTACAGCAGGGGTGTGCATGTTAACCGCCGCTATGTTGACCCAATTTATTCCGCTGCCCATCGATTGGTTAGCACTGCTGGTATTTCTGAGTTCTTTGGCTTTACTGATTTTAGGCCATTATCAACTGCTTGATAGACTCACTAAGATCATCATGTTCGCCCTAACCTTAACCACCTTAATTGCCGTGGCCTTGGCTTGGGATCATGCTCAACCATTAGCGAGCAATTTTGTCTCTCCTTCACCTTGGCAATGGGCCCATGTGGGATTTTTGGTCGCCATGATGGGTTGGATGCCAGCACCGATTGAAGTCAGCGCTTGGAATTCTCTCTGGTTGCTCGAAAAACAAAAAAGCCAGACGGTCACGAAAGCGCAGGCACTGCTCGACTTTAACTTAGGCTACATCATCACTGCGATCCTCGCGATCGTGTTTTTGTCCTTGGGCGCTTTAGTGATGCACGGCAGTGGCGAACACTTTTCAGATTCCGGCGCACAATTTGCTAATCAATTGATTAATCTTTACAGCCAAGTGATGGGCGGCGAGAGTCGTTATCTTATTGGTATTGTGGCATTTCTGTGTATTTTCAGCACAACAGTAACAGTAATCGATGGCTATAGCCGTACCTTAGATATGGGCTGGCAATTACTCACCTCAAAGACCAGTTCAGATAAACGCCTCACTGGGATTATGCTCGCCATCAGTGCCTTTGGCTTATTACTGATCCTCTTCTTTAAAGGTGCACTCTTACCGTTACTCGAGTTTGTGATGATCTTGGCCTTTATGACCACAGTCATTTTTGCTTGGTTAAATTACCGCTTAATGACCAGCAAACAGCTTCCCGAGACAGACAGATATGGGACTAAGATGAAACTACTCTCTTGGTTTGGCCTGATTTATCTACTGATTTTCGCGGCACTGTTTATCTATTGGTACAACATCATTAAAGGTTAATTGCCCAGAATGTTTATGCCGGAGCAATAAATGGCCTTAACTAACTGCCATTAAATTCCCGCTGAATTCTGCAATTAAGGTGGTTTGGGTATATAATGCGGGCTCTTAAACCAGATAGCGCAGCCGCGCCAAGAGATGACCATGATTAATAATGATATTTTGCGCCGTTTGCGCTTCGTGTTTGATTTTAGCAATGCAAAAATGATTAAAATTTTTGCTAAAGCTGGAAGAGAAGTGCCTGTCGAAGAGATGATTGATCTTCTACGTAAAGAAGAGGAAGAAGGTTATAAAGCTTGTAACGACACGACCTTATGTCAGTTTTTAGATGGTCTTATCATAGAGAAGCGCGGTCTACGTGAAGGTGCAGAAATTCCAGCGCCCGTTTCACGTTTAAACAACAACCTCATCTTTAAAAAGCTGAGAGTTGCCCTCGAAATGCGTGAAGAAGACATAGTAGCAGCTTTGGCTTTAGCCGAAGTGCAAATGTCAAAATCAGAGCTAAGCGCCCTGTTCCGCAATCCAGACCACAAGAATTTTAAAGAGTGTGGCGATCAAATACTGCGTAACTTTATCCGCGGCTTATCACTTAAGTATCGCGGCGTATAACGCTAAACTTATGACATAAAACGCAGCTTAGGCTGCGTTTTTTTATATCCGTTTTTATCTACACCTGAGCTTGTTTGGATATAAACAAGACCTTAACAATTCCATCTCAACAACCTCAGAAATCCTGTTTAAAACAGCTGACTTTTTTACTGCTGCAAAAAAAACCACAAATACCTCGTTCCACGGACAACAAAGATCACATTTCATGATAACCTTACGTGACTTACAGCACGTATTGACCACTTAAACAATAACTCAAAAGGTTACCCATGGACGATAATAAACGCCCCCTCTATCTTCCGTTTGCAGGACCTGCCATTCTTGAAGCCCCACTGATTAACAAGGGCAGTGCATTTTCTGAAGAAGAGCGTATTTTCTTTAACCTCGAAGGCTTAGTCCCCTATGCCATTGAAACGATTGAGGAGCAGGCTTCTCGCGCCTACGATCAATTTAGAAGTTTCAATAACGACTTAGACAAGCACATTTACCTACGTAATATCCAAGACACAAACGAGACCTTATTTTATCGTTTAGTGCAAAATAACATCAGCGAGATGATGCCCATCATCTATACGCCGACGGTAGGTTTAGCTTGTGAACGTTTCTCGAAAAACTATCGCCGCAACCGTGGTTTGTTTATCTCCTATCCGAACAAAGATAGGATCGATGACATCCTCAATAACTCGACTCGTCAAAAAGTTAAAATTATCGTAGTCACTGATGGTGAACGTATTTTAGGCCTTGGCGATCAAGGTATTGGCGGCATGGGGATCCCTATCGGTAAGCTGTCACTCTACACTAGCTGTGGCGGTATCAGTCCGGCTTATACCCTGCCCATTACCTTAGATGTTGGCACAGATAATCCGCAATTGTTAGAAGATCCTATGTATATGGGTTGGCGCCATCCACGCATTGGTGGCGAAGAATATGCCGAGTTTATCGAAGCCTTTATGCAAGCCGTCCACGTGCGTTGGCCGGATACTTTGATCCAGTTCGAAGACTTTGCCCAAAAGAATGCCATGCCGATCCTAGAGCGTTATAAGGATCGCTATTGCTGCTTTAACGATGATATTCAAGGTACTGCTGCGGTTGCCGTTGGTTGCTTGCTCGCCGCGTGTAAGGCTGCGGGCACTGAATTGAATCAACAACGTATCGCCTTCCTCGGTGCTGGTAGTGCCGGTTGTGGTATTGCCGAAGCTATCGTGGCACAAATGGTGTCTGAAGGGATCAGCGACGAGCAAGCTCGCACTCAAGTGTGTATGGTTGACCGTTGGGGCTTATTGCTCGACAACATGCCTAACCTGTTGCCATTCCAGCAAAAATTGGCGCAGAAATGCACCAACATCCAAAATTGGAGCAATTTCAGCGACAATATTTCACTGCTCGATGTGGTTAACAACGCCAAGCCGACAGTGCTGATTGGGGTATCTGGCGTTCCGGGTCTCTTCACCGAAGAAATCATCCGTGCTATGCACAGCCATTGTGCTCGCCCGATTATTTTCCCTATGTCGAACCCCACCAGCCGCGTAGAAGCGACACCGAAGGACATTTTGCATTGGACCTCAGGTCAAGCACTCGTCGCTACGGGCAGCCCGTTCGAGCCTGTGGTTGTCGATAGTGAAACCTATGAAATTGCCCAGTGCAACAACAGCTTTATCTTCCCAGGTATTGGCTTAGGCGTTTTAGCCTCAGGTGCCCGTCATGTATCCGATGCCATGTTGATGGCTTCAAGTCGCGCACTTGCCGAATGTTCGCCACTGGCAATCGATGGTACAGGTCCACTACTGCCTAAACTCGAAGATATCCATGCGGTGAGTAAGCATATTGCTTTTGCCGTAGGTAAAGTCGCAGTTGAACAAGGGTTAACACTGCCAATGAGCGATGAGATCTTACAGCAGTCGATTGAAGGCAATTTCTGGAGTCCAGAATATCGCCGCTACAAACGCACTTCGTTCTAAGCATAGCGTTGCCGCGACCCAAGTCGCAGTAAAGCAGCTTAGTTGAGCGTTTGTGCTAGCCAGCAAAAAGCCCGTTACTTTGCAGTAACGGGCTTTTTCATTTCAATAGAACACTAAGGTGCCATCACCTGTTTAAAGCTATTGAGCAAAGCACGATCGGTACGCGCCTTCTTCAACTTACGTAGGCTTTCTTTGAGCGATTCATCGGCTAAGCGCGTAAAAATGCCATTATATTCTTGCTCTTGGATTGCACTATCGGTATCGGCTTGCTCAGAAATTTCTTGGGCGACACGACTCAATTGCAACCAAGCATTCGCGATATAGAAACCGTGGAATGCGGCTTGTTCCATTAGATTACGCGCACTGGCAGGTAAAGATGCCCAAGCTTGGCTAAATTTACCTTCCCTGTCTTCCAACAGTTCGGCACACAAACCTTGGTACGCTGCTAATAAGTCACCCGGTAATTTCGCCATTGGTAACACTTTATTCGCAACATTGTAAGAAATCTGCTCGGCAGTTTCGCGGTAAACAGCTGATAATTCGCTCATAAAAATCTCGATTCGCATCCCAAAAATAGACTTAAAACTGGCCACTCACATATAAACCATAAACGCCGTTACCCGCAATCGGCGTAACTGTAATCCCCTCATAGGGTTGAGTAAAATACCAACCCGCCAGCGCTCCAATCGCCGCGCCAGCTAACACATCCTCGAGGTAATGCTGGTCGCTCGCCACTCGGGTATAGCCCACATAAGATGCGGCAACATAGGCAGGTAAACCATATTGCCAACCATAGCGCTGCTGAATAAACGTCGCCGCCATAAAGCTGTCTGAGGTATGACCCGATGGAAACGAATCATCGCCACTATCGTCTGGCCTGTCTTTACTCACACCATACTTAAGACCTTCAACAATTAACCGACTCGACACCGCTGCCTGAATTAACTGCCAACTACCATCATAACCCTCTTCATAAAACAAGGTCGCGCCCATCGCAGTAGCGGGTAATAATAAATGCAATATATCGCCAGAGGTTTCTAAATCTGAGCCTGCCCAACTAGTGCCACTCATCATGAATAATGCAGCACAGAGTAATTTCTTCAAGGGTGATTCCTTTGTGGGATAATAACCAAGGCGGAGTTTATACCTTGATCATTAACCGAATGCAAAATTGCTATACATCTATATTAAAAATGAGCAAACAAGTTATGCTAAGCTAACAATTAGCTATTGATTTTAATGCGAACAGGAATCTTTTTTTGCTACATCAACTTAGGTATTTATCATTCTCCTTATTGCTGCTTCTACTGCCGCTTAGCAACGCTATGGCAGAAGAAAAAACTCAGGTTGATAAAATATTTGCAAGATTTGAAAGCGGCGTCCCTATGACCCGTGAAGAAATCGAAAGCAATCTAGTGTTATTAAGCAAACTAATTTCGACTGACGATGTCACCCGTCATGAAAAGCTGCAACTGCTTAAATGCTGGGATCAGAATACAGAAAACGACACAGCTATTGCACTGGCACTTAAAAATACTAACCAAGCACTGAGCAATATTCCGCCAACCGCCTCCCCCCATTTCATTACCGACCTCACGCTCTGCCGCTCTTGGTTTCTGCAATTAAGTGGTGACATGGATGGCGCGATGGAAGGCTATAATCTCAGTGTTAAACGTGCCTATGAGCATGAAGACCTTAAGCTAATCGCCGACTCGCGCAGCATTCGCGGCGCACTTTACTCTTATATTGGCGATTTTTCTGCGGCATTAGACGATCTCGTCACAGCGCAAGATCTCTATGAATCACTCAATTTAAGCGGTTGGGCTAACATTAACCTTGCCGATGTTGCTACCAGTTTTAGACGTTATGGCGATCCCCAAAGTGCAATCCGCTATTACACCAAACTCAAAGCTCTCTATCTAAAAAACAATAACCAAGAACAGGCAATGTATGTCAACTCGGACATTGGCCTTGCCTTAGATGAACTCGGTGAACATCAACAGGCCGTAGATAATTTCTTAGTAAGTTATCAATACTTCAAGGAACATCAGCAGGAAAAAGTGGCAGCAACTATGGCAACGAATATTGCCTACAGCTTAATCAAACTCAATCGTCTAAACGAAGCCGAAAAGTATTTAATCGAAGCCGATACTGTTATTAATGAAAAAGATCTGACCGATTACAGCTTCATGAAGCTTTTTATGGCCGATATAAAGTTTCAACAAGCTCGCTATAAAGAGGCGCTTACCGAACTTGAGCAAGGGGAAAAAGCCTTTCGCACTCTGCAGAATAATCGGGGACTCACTCAACTGCTGCAGCTTAAAAGTAACATATATGTGGCTATGAATGATTTATCTGCCGCCTACGGAGCGCTGCAAGAATTTGTTACCCTAACAAAAAAAGTCGATGGCAATTCTCTCTCCCATCATACGACAGAATTAAAGGTCAAGTTTGATACCAGTCGGATTGAATCTGAAAATCAACGCTTGATTGAAAACCAAAACCTTAAAGAACAAGAGCTCGCGCTACTCGAAAAGAACAAATCACTGCAACACATTATCCTATTACTAGCGGGCTTTATCCTAACGATAGTGTCTATATTCGCTTATAAACAAGTACATAGAAATCGCCAACTGCAAGTTATTGCCCTCACGGATTACCTTACCAAACTCCCTAATCGTCGGCATATTTATGCCCAAGCCGCGAAATATTTTCAGCAAGCCTTAAAACATCAAAGCCCTTTTTCAGTGATTATTTTTGATGCGGATCACTTCAAAAAAATCAACGATAACTTCGGCCATGAATTAGGCGATCGCGCCCTTATGACCATTGCAAATGCAGGCCGAGCCTTATCAGGTAATAAAGACCTCGTTGGCCGCATCGGTGGTGAAGAGTTTTTAATCCTATTGCCTAACACTGACGCCACAGGTGCGTTAGCGCTGGCGCATCAATTGCAGAACCATATTAGCCGCCTTAGCGCACAGAATTTACCAGCAGAACTCAAATTAACCGTTAGCGCTGGTGTCGCCACTTTAGAACCACAAAATAATACTGAAGATGCATATCAAGATAAAGATTTTGCCACCTTGCTAAAGCGGGCCGACAATGCTCTTTATGAGGCTAAAAATGCGGGCAGAAATTGTGTGAAATCAGCCAAGAATGAGGCTTTAAGAGAGAATTAAACGGCCTTATGCCAAAACACTTGATGTTGTAATGGCGGTGGCAAAGTGCCAAACCATGTCTGATACAGACGACTAAATTCACCCGAGTCTTTCATTTTCTCAAGCTCTGTTTGCCAACTGATAACGGTTTCCGCCGACGTCCCTTTAGAAAAAGCTAAATAGAGATTAATCTCCGATACCACAAACACTTGGCGGATATCTGTCTCACTCGCGCCAACCTCTTCGAGTATCTGCTTTACCGCAAGATCCGCTTGGCACCAAAAACGAATTCGAGAAAACAGCAACTGTTTCGCCGATTGCTGTGGAAAACTCGCCACCAGCAAATTATCCACGCCCGCTTGTTGTAGCAACTGCGCACCCGCCGATTCCCGATAAACCCCCACAATATCTGTCGATTGAAGTTCAGCAAGTTGATCGAGAGCGATAGGATCTGCCGCCCTTGCGTACAATGCAATTTTGCTGGTCGCAATAGGACCGATAAAATCAAACTGCTCAGCTCGTTCATCATTAATTGACGTAGCAAAAAGTAAAACGTTCGCAGAGGTATTAGCAATCGAATACGCCCGAGCCCAAGGTAACACATCGATTTTTTCACTCTGACCCAGTCTTGATTGCAAGGTATTGACTAAGTCCACCGCAAAACCTTGCGGCACACCATTTTGCTCGTAACTCATGGGAGGCCAAGCTTCGGTCACCAATTTCAACTTGTCAGGCGCCGCAAAAACAAGATTAGGCATCAGGCCTAATAAGCTCATCGCAAGAAAACACGCCCTAAGGGGAATCGCACTCAGCATACGAATACCAAACGATAAACAGTAGACCTAATCATAGACTCAATCCCAACAGCAAATAAACAAATACCCCAAAGAAAATATCGCCTCACGCCCCCTTCTGAGTAAACTCGTCCTCAATAAGTGAAAACTGCTATCATATTGCCACCTAGCCAAGAGCCTCGCTGCAATCAATTCATGTCAACTTTAGTCAATCAAACCCCAAGCCAATCCTATGCCAGCATGCTGTCGCGGCTCGCTCTGCAAATTAAAACGTGGGGAAAAGCACTCGGATTTGCGCAGGTTGGCATTTGCGATACGGATTTAACCGCTGAAGAAGCCAAACTCCAAGCATGGCTAGACAAAGGTTTTCATGGCGAAATGGCCTATATGGCTACCCATGGCATGATGCGCGCTCGCCCGCAAGAACTGCATCCGGGCACAGTGCGGGTGATCTCCGTACGGATGGACTATTTGCCACCCGAAGCTGGCTTTGCAACGAATCTCACCGATCCCAACTTAGGTTATATTTCCCGTTATGCCGGAGGTCGCGACTATCACAAGTTGATCCGCGCTCGACTTAAAAAGCTCGGAGATCAAATCAGTGCAGAGTTAGTTGCTCTCGGTTTCGATGCCGCTGACTTTCGCCCCTTTGTTGACTCAGCCCCTGTACTTGAGCGCCCCCTAGCCGAAAAAGCCGGTATAGGCTGGACAGGTAAACACTCACTCATACTCAACCATGAGGCTGGCAGTTGGTTCTTTTTAGGTGAGCTACTGATCAATTTGCCTCTACCTGTGGATATTCCCATTCAAGAAGGCTGTAACACTTGTGTCGCCTGCATTACCTCCTGTCCAACGGGTGCAATCGTAGAACCTTATGTGGTCGATGGCAGACGCTGTATTTCCTATCTCACCATTGAGTTGCAGGGCGCTATTCCCGAAGAATTTAGGCCACTCATGGGCAATCGCATCTATGGCTGCGATGATTGCCAACTCGCGTGTCCCATCAATCGCCAAGCGCCGCTGACTGAAGAAACTGACTTTCATATTCGTCCGCAGTTAAAGCAACCTGACCTTCTCAGCCTTTTTGCTTGGAGCGAGGCCGAGTTTCTTAAACAAACTGAAGGCAGCGCCATTCGTCGCATTGGACATAAACGTTGGCTACGTAATATTGCAGTAGCACTGGGTAACGCTCCCGCGAGCCCAAGCATTATTGCCGCACTTAACGCCCGCAATCACAGCGAAGATATCGATGAGATAGTGCGTGAGCATATTGAATGGGCGCTTAATGCCCAGCAATCGCGCCTTGCTGAAAGCGCAGCAACTGAACAACAAAAAGCCCGCCGCAAAACCGAGCGCATGGTGCGCATTATCGAAAAAGGCTTACCGCGAGATGCTTAAGTTAGTCGGCAAGCAATAAACAACAACGGATGCATAAGCATCCGCTGTTACTAACTCAATAAACTCAGTAAAAAAATATTTCACTCAAGCATAATATTAACCAAGGCGGTGACGTAGTTCTCGCGTGGCATCGACCATGTTTTTCAGTGCGGGTTCGACTTCATCCCAAGTACGGGTTTTTAGGCCACAATCTGGGTTGACCCACAGCTGACGTACGGGCACTTTTTGCGCCGCTTTCTCGATTAAGTGCACCATGGCCTCCACACTTGGGGTGTTTGGCGAATGAATGTCATACACTCCTGGGCCAATTTCATTTGGATATTCAAAATCTTCGAAGGCATTGAGTAACTCCATCCGTGAACGCGAAGTCTCGATGGTGATCACATCGGCATCCATGGCGGCAATCGCGGCAATCGTGTCGTTAAACTCGCTGTAACACATGTGAGTATGGATTTGAGTCTCATCAGTCACGCCAGCAGCGCTGAGTTTAAAGGCATTCACCGCCCAATCTAAATAGGTTTGCCACTCACTTTGTTTCAATGGCAGACCTTCACGGAAGGCGGGCTCATCAATTTGTATAATGCCAATACCTGCATTTTGTAAATCCACCACTTCATCACGGATCGCCAGCGCCAGCTGAGTCGCAATCACATCGCGGCCGATATCTTCACGGGCGAATGACCAATGCAGAATCGTCACCGGGCCAGTCAGCATGCCTTTTACAGGCTTGTCGGTGAGACTTTGGGCAAACTCGGCCCAATCGACCGTCATCGCCTTTGGACGACTGACATCACCATAGATCAACGGCGGCTTAACACAGCGTGAGCCATAACTTTGCACCCAACCATTTTTGGTAAAGCCAACGCCCGCAAGCTGCTCACCAAAGTATTCCACCATATCGTTGCGCTCGGCCTCACCATGAACCAGTACATCGATACCGAGTTTAAGCTGGCGGTCGATAGTATCGCGGGTGACTTGTTGTAATTGCTCTGTATATTGTGCATCACTCAGATCGCCCTTGCGCCAACGACTGCGTAGTCCACGGATTGCAGGTGTTTGTGGGAAGGAGCCAATGGTGGTGGTCGGCAACAGAGGTAAACGGTATTTCTGCTGCTGCACTGCTTGGCGTACGTTGAAATCACTGACGCGCTCATAATCGGCAGATGTCAACGCGGCAACGCGGGCAATCACTTGACTGTCGGCGGCCTGCGCTTTCGCCTCGCGGCGCGCCAAACTGGTTTGCACAATCTCTTTTGCCGCGATAGATTCAGGTGCCAGTAGCAATTGGCGCACATTGGCCAGTTCAAGTAATTTTTGCTTCGCAAACGCGAGTTGTTGACGCAGCGCGGGCTCAAGCGTGGCTTCCACATCTAAATCCACAGGGCTGTGCTGGAGTGAGCAAGAAGTACCGATCCACAAGCGATCTCCGAGATCACGGGCAACCGCGCCTATGCGTTCGGCAATCAAATCCGCCTCTGCCGCCCACACGTTGCGACCATTGACCACACCCACCGACAAAATTTGATCTCGACCAAGCGCATGGGCAAAGACTGCCAATTGATCCGGCGCTGTGACTAAATCGACATGCAACCCCGCGACCGGCAAGGCCGATACCAGCGCTTGATGGTGTGCGATACCGCCGTAATAACTGGTAAGAAGGATCTTCACCTTTGCAGTGCTGAGGGCTTGATACGCCTCAGTGATCGCCGCTTGCCATTTGCCATCTAACTCCAATGCGAGAATGGGCTCATCGAGCTGTACCCATTGCACACCCTGAGCAGCAAAACGCGCCAAAATGTCAGCATAAGCAGTTAATAAATTGGGTAATAAGCTTAACTTATCAAACTCTTGGCCCACGGTTTTAGCTAGGTACAAGTAGCTAACAGGGCCGAGTAGCACAGGTTTTGCTTTATAACCTAAGGACTGCGCTTCGCTGACTTCATCAAAGAACTGCTCATAGGCAATCGAAAACTCTTGGTTTTGGCTGAGCTCAGGTACCAGATAGTGATAGTTAGTATTGAAATACTTGGTCATTTCAGAGGCTGGCGCATCTTGGCCCGTTGGCGCTCTGCCGCGGGCAACACGGAATAAAGTATCGAGATCGATTGTCCCTTCACCACGATGACGCTCAGGAATGGCATTTAAAGTCGCGCTTAAGGTCAGCACTTGATCATAAAAGGCAAAATCACCTACGGGAACTTGCTCAATGCCCGCAGCAGCTTGCCACTGCCAATGGGTGCGGCGAAGTTCACTCGCCACTTCACGTAATTCCACCTGAGTGCTCTCACCACGCCAGTATTTTTCTAAGGCAAATTTCAATTCACGACGACGCCCAATACGGGGAAACCCAAGACTATTTAATTGCATACTCTATCTTCCTTTATTTGAGATAAGCCATATTCGGCACTTACACCCACCAGATTGTTTTCTCTTGGCACTTTTCAGCACTTCAGCCTGATAAATAACAATGGGCGTCTGGACGTCTAGAAGTTTATTGTGTTAGTCTCTATTCCAGCAACCGAATTGATTTCAAGCACAACATGAGCGAAATTCACTTGGAGTGAACATGATCGAACTAAGACACCTGCGAACCTTAATGGCCCTGAAAGAAAGCGGCAGTTTGGCGGGCGCAGCCAAAAAACGTTTTGTCACTCAATCCGCCCTCTCCCACCAGATTAAGGAGTTGGAGCAAAGGATTAACTCGCCCATTTTTGTGCGTAAGAGTAAGCCACTGTCATTCACCCAAGAAGGTGCACGCCTGTTGCATCTGGCCGAAGAGATTTTGCCTAAGGTGTTAGAAACCGAGACAGATTTGAAGAATGGGCTGGAAACCGAAACCAATCAGTTGCGTGTCGGCATTGAGTGCCATAGCTGTTTTCGCTGGTTAATGCCTGTAATGGAGCAATTTAGGCAAGATCATCCAACTGCCGAGTTAGACTTGTCGAGCCGTCATCTGTTCGACTCGCTCAATGCCTTAGAAATGGGTGAACTGGATATTGTCTTAACCTCAGATCCTGTGCCTGGGCATTCACTCGCCTACCAGCATTTGTTTGATTTTGAAGTGAAGTTAGTGGTTGCTAAGGATCATCCTTTAGCGAAAGAAGCCTATGTCACCCCTAAGCAATTAGCACACTTGCCTATTATCAGTTATCCAGTGCCGTTGACACGTTTAGATATTTATCGCCACTTTTTAGAACCTGCGGGCATAGAGGCAGGCGAGCAAAAAACCTGTGATTTAACCATGATGTTATTGCAACGCATCGCCTGTAAAGACGGCATAGCCGCACTGCCAAGCTGGTCGATTAATGAAGGACATGGACTGAGTCTCGCTACGGTAAAACTCGGCCAAGAAGGTCTAAAACGACCGCTATTTGGTGCCTATCGCCGCCACAGTGCTAACTCTGCATTGATCCAAAATTGGTTACAACTGGTGGCGAGGGAAGGTTTATCCCGCCAGCAGAAGACGAATTAATGCTGGTGACATAGAGTAAAAAGCCTGCGAATGCAGGCTTGTTTATTGAGTCAAATGACTATTTCATAGCATCGACAAATTACAGCGGATTCATCAACAATCCACGCATAGACAAGACACGGCGCAGTATCAACCCAGATGAATTAGGATTACGGGTCTGACGCAAATTATGGGCGATCATAAATTCTTGACGCAGATCCTGATCGAGATCTAACGCCTCGAACGCTTCGATGGTTAAGGTCTGTTGTTGATTATCAATCAATGACTTAATCACACTTAAAGGAAATGACTGTTCGGCATTAGCATTTAAATAGGCAAATGCGGTCAGTGCGATAATTTGGCCGAACACACTGAACAGAGCTAAGGTTTGTACTTCGTCAGCATCAACCTCCACTCCTTCCATATCCGCTAAGCTATCTACCGCATCCGTTGCAATATCTTCAGTCAACTTCCAATAACCTTGGACCAACTTTTTATAGGGCTGTGGCAGTTCATCGAGACGTTCTTTTAAATAGAACGTAAAGGCGTAGCGATAGATATTAACTTGACCTAAGCGGATCAAAGCTTCTTTCAACGAGCGAGTTTTGTGATTTTCCACTACAGCAGCCTGTGCGGAATTACTGCGCATAAGCATGTGCGCTGCCAATGCGGGATCGCTCGAGATAATGTCAATCACATTACGAATGTCGCCTTCAGCAAGAATCGCTTTTTTGAGTGGAATTAAAATCCCTCGCCGGCCAATCACTTGCTCTTCATTCGCTATGATAGCTCTAACTTGAGTAAAAACCTGTTGCTCAAGATCAGTCATAAGACACTTTGCACCTGTTTATTAACAATAAGATGATTCGGTTACCGTTCACATCATACCCAAAATTTAAAGAATTTCAGCCACAAACAGCAGAGTAATAGATAAATTATTCCTGTTTAGTTATTGCTGCCCGCTAACCACTAAAGATAACGACAATTTAGTCACTCTACTGAAACGATATTCAAGACTATACCTATTTCAAAATTTATTCCTTGAACAGAGCCCAAAAAATAAAAAGCCAGACTGAGTCTGGCTTTATCGAAATTGAGCGAATCAATGCCTAGAAGCGATAACCAATGGTTAAACGAATATCGCGGCCTCGACCAGAGTAATAACTATCACCCCAAAGGCCACCGTAATAGCCTGCGCTAACATAGTCTTTATCAAATAGGTTATCGATACGCAGGCTGGCAAGCCAAGCATCACGATTATAATTCAAGGCTAAATTACCGAGCACGTAACTGGCCAGCTTATCGCCTTCGTTACCGTTATCGCCTTCGATAAAGCGGTTACCAGTATAAATTGCTTCGGCAAATACTTGGAAATGCTCAGCAAAATCCATGCTGACATAACCGCGTCCTGTGTGTTTTGCCACCCAAGACAGCTCCTTGCCATCATTGTTACCGTCAGTAAATTCAGCATCTATATAGTTATACTCTAGCCCGAGCTGCAGCGCTTTAGTCACCTGCCAATCCCAATCGGCACTGGCGCCATAACGACGAGAAGCGTCGGCATTGACGTTAGCGCCTTGGAAATCTCCATTTGGAGGTGTCTCCGCGCTAGGATCAAACACGATTTCATCTTCCAAATCGAGACGATAAAGGCTCACTCGTAAAGTTTGGCTCGCAAGAGTCCAATCCCAACCCGCTTCGTAGGAGCGGCCCGTCTGCGGCTTTAAGCCAAACACATCTTTAGGGGTATAAGCTTGCTCATCCACTTTGGCAAAACGGAAGTTTTCATCGCCACGTAGATAGAATCTGTGCTCCGTACTAGGACGGTAGTTTAGGCCAAACTCGAATGCTGTCGCATCTTCATCTAAATCGATACCATTAGGATAAACTTTGCGATCGACTAACTCGTCGGTCACCCGCGCATATCGCCCACCCACAACATAACTTAGGGTATGGCTTAATGGCACAGTGGCTTGTAGATAGGCGCTTTGCATTTGTTGTACATTACTCCGCGCCATAGTGTCAAAATCAGCCTTACCACGGCTGATGTCTAAGCCTGTGACTAGATTTAGCTCGCCTTGACGCGTACTGTAGCTCGCTAACGCTTTAGGGCTAAACATCAACAGTGAGCGCGTGTTATGGCTGTTCGCCCCCCAATTAAAAGAAGACACTAAGGTATCGCTATAATCTAAATCCGCTGCTAAAGCCCAATTTTGATTAAGCTGATGCTGATAACCCGTGCGCGCCGCAGTGGTCATCTCATGGACATATTCGCTGCTCTTGAAAGATTGGCGTGGGTCTTTATTGAACTGTTCTTCTGTCAATGAGCCAGGATTTTCACGGTCATCGTCGTAGTAGCTGGTTTCAACAAAGAACGAGTCTGTGGCTGTTTTATATTGAATGCGGCCAAGAATAGAGCCGGTTTCGTTGGCATTATGCTGGCGATAGTTGTCACCTTGGTTGTAACTACCGGTGAAAAAGTAACGCCAATCTTTGTTGATCGCGCCAGACACATCACCACGACCTTCATAGGTATCAAAGCTACCGCCAGATAACTGCACGCTGCCGCCAGTATTTTCAGGGGACTTAGTGACAATATTGATCACGCCGCCCACGGCTTGATCGCCATAAAGTACACCCGCACTACCCGATAAAATTTCAATACGATCCACTTGATTAAGCGGAATGGCATTAAGGCTAGGCGCTGCGATATCGATATTATTGAGACGACGACCATCAAGTAAAATCAGCGTGTTATTAACGGCAGTGCTGGCGCTAAAACCGCGCATCGCAAAGCTAGTTCCAATATTGTTATCCGAAATTTGAATACCGCTTTGACCACGTAAGACGTCGGTCAAATTAGTCGCGCCACTCATTTCAATCGCAGCGGCATCAATCACATTCACATTGGCGGCAATATTTAACGGGGTCTTATCAGAGCGGCCGATCACGACAAGATGCTCGTCGACTTTAGCTGTGCTGGTATCGTCAGCCGCCATAACGGGCGCGATAATTGAAAAACTGCAAAGGCTGCCGATCAGCAGCGCGATTTTTGTTGGATTTGTTCCCATTTTACCTTTAACTCCTGCAAGGAAAACGGGGCATTGACGCCACGATACCGTTAATTCAGTCGTAAATACTGACGGTGATTATCGCATTTTGAGATCTGCCCACCGAAATCTCAAAAACACCTTTAGGGCCGGTCTCCGGACTTAGGCTATGTTAATCCATTAAAGTTGGATTAACACGAGACTGACCTTTCACATTCTGACTTTCGGGTTCTGTCTTGAACACACCAATCAAACGCGGTCCTCTCTCACCTTTTACCGTTGCGGGGGCAGTGCCAGAATTTCACTGGCTTCCCGATTATCTCACGACACTATCATCGTAAGCACCACAGAAGGTTGACTCAAAATTAGGTTCAAAGGGCGTACAATCTGTTAACGCCCAACAAGGCTCAGAGCATATCAGACCTGAGCGCGCGCATTATAGACGTCTATACGGATGAAAGTCCATTAATCTCAAGTTAGCGAGAAAACTCACATGAGCTAGAAAACACCATCCCAGTTTTTTGCCGCAGGTTTTGGTCTGTCTTTGCTCAAAATCGCCTGACGCTGCTCAGGGGTTTCGCATTGGGCAACGGGAGTAAAATCCAGCGGTTTAATCACTAACGAGTCAGCAGGTTGCACTGGCGACTTGTCGAACATTGGCAAATTCATCGACCAAGAGACCAGCTCCCCCTTTTCGCTGATGCCAACATAACCGTCATCTGCGCCATCTAACCAAGTGAGTCGCGGAATACGTGCAATCAACTTCTCCACATTTTCACGGTTGGCGCGATAACCAACAGGCACCACTTTGCCATCGGGACGCGTAAACACAAAGGAGGCAGGCCCTTGGGTAATGATGCTGCCTTCCTGCCAATATTTATCAAGAATCTCTTGGGCATAGTGAAACCCAAACATATGAGCGTAATCAGTATCGTCGGCCACTATTTGCGGCACGGCCTTATCCCGCAGTAATAAAAAGCCTGAGCCAATGCTGATAATCTCTTTTACCCCTGTGATATTGGTTTTTTTAATCCAATCGACACCACAGTTAATCCCATCGCCCCAAAAATGCGCATCCCCCGTAGGACTTAAAATCGCAAAGGCACAATTGTTTGCCGTCATACTCGCCACATCCTTTAAAGCACTGCGGATCGAGTAAGCATCACTGCGCCAACCCCAACTCACCACAGTGCCGTCCTTTTTCAAGGCGGCATAGGTGTGTTGAAAATATTCGATCTTCGCTACATCCGTAAGCTGCGGGAGTAACTTTTTCATATTGGTCGACTCTTCAACCTGCCCCCAAATCACAGCACTGCCCTCTTTTTTGAGGGCGACAAAACTGCGACCTCTGGCAAAGATATCGACAACATCAACTAATTGATCCTGCACATGTAAGCTATTGCCGCCGTAGGGGCCATAACCCCAAGTATGCACCTTGCCATTAGCATCAAGGGCCGCAATGGCCTCTTGATTAGCGAACAACTTGGTAATATTGGTCATGCGGTTTTGCAGGGCTTTGTCGAGGCTATATTTCCCCGCATTGCCCCAGTACACCACAGTGCCATCTTGACGTAGCGCGGCAAACCCGTCCTTAACTGGGACGATTTGCTTAACTCGCTTAAGCTGCTCCGTCACCTCGCGGCTATCACCGCCAGCATAACTGTCACCCCAAGTGATCACCTCACCGGATTTTGTTAACGCCGCAAAGGCCGAACTGTTGGTGACCACAGTCTCGACTGCGGGTAAATCACAGGGAATATGGCGATACTGTGGACTCGGATTTTCCTTAAATTGGATGAGTTTACCGTTATCAAACTGTAGCAATGACTCGTTATTACTTTCCACAACGGCCATAGGTTGAGGATCGCTACAGCCAGAGATCTGCATGGCAACCATGCCCACGAGTAAAACCTTAGGCCAAGTGATTCGATGAGTGAGCATTACTTATTTCCTTATATTTGCTTGGAGATGTCATTCAATGTTGTGCAGCGGACAGAGCGAGAATGGATTGACCTAACATCGCCTAATGTCAAAAATGGGCAGAATTCTAGCAGCTTGTTGATAAAAAGACGAAAATGCTCACAGTTTACTCTGCAAGTCCCCTACACAGGCTAGCGCCTAACTGATGGCATGCTATTCTAAGCACTCATCACCGCTGTTTAAAGGAGTAACAGTATGACTCGCCCTATTATTCTGGATTGCGATCCCGGCCATGACGACGCCATTGCGCTCATTTTAGCTCTCGCCCATCCAGAGCTGGTTCCACTGGCCGTCACCACTAGTGCCGGCAACCAAACGCCGGATAAAACGCTCAATAATGCCCTGCGGATCTTAACCTTATTAAATCGCAGTGATATTCCTGTCGCTGGCGGCGCCGCCAAGCCATTAGCCCGCGAATTAATCATTGCCGACAATGTCCATGGTGAAACCGGACTCGACGGCCCTGCATTGCCTAATCCAAGTTTTAGTCCTCAAGCCATTACCGCAGTTGAATTAATGGCGCAGCAAATTCGCCAAAGTCATCAGCCAGTAACCTTAATTCCCACAGGGCCGCTGACTAACATCGCCCTTTTACTGGCGAGTCATAGCGAATTACACGCCAAGATCGAACGCATAGTGCTAATGGGCGGTGCAGCCGGTGTCGGTAATTGGACCCCAGCCGCCGAGTTTAATATTTTTGTCGACCCCGAAGCCGCCGATATTGTCTTTAAATCCGGTATTCCCATCACTATGTGTGGGCTCGATGTGACTCATCAGGCACAAATCATGGATGAAGACATAGAACGCATTCGCGCGATTCAAAATCCAATTGCTCAGTGCGTCGCCGAATTATTGGATTTCTTTATGATTTACCACAGAGATCCTAAATGGGGCTTTATTGGTGCGCCATTGCACGACCCCTGCACTATCGCTTGGTTGCTTAAACCTGAGCTATTTGAGGCGCAAGATTGCTGGGTAAGTATTGAAACCCAAAGTGAGTTGACCTTAGGCATGACAGTGGTCGATCGCTATCAGTTAACAGGTAAAGCCGCCAATGCGACTGTGCTGTTTGGGATCGATAGGCAAGGCTTTGTCGATTTACTGGTAGACAGTTTACGCGTCTATGATGCAACTTATCTCAATCGCAGATAAAAATGACAGTGAGTCTTCTATGAGCCAGATACTCGTTATCGGCAGTGCAAATGCCGATCATGTGATGAAATTTGAGTACCTGCCCGCTGCAGGGCAAACCTTAATGAGCCGAGATTATCGCCTCGAACAGGGCGGTAAAGGGGCCAATCAAGCCGTCGCCTGCGCGCGCTTAGCCAAATCAGGTTCACGCACTGATTTTATCTGTCACCTCGGCCAAGACAGTATCGGCGATGATATGCGTCAAAGCTGGATGAAAGATGGCATCAGTGCGGAAGGGATCCGCCAAATAGCCGGACTGAGCACTGGCACTGCCATGATTTTTATCGGTGATAACGGTGAGAATACGATTGGCGTTGCCGCAGGTGCCAACGCCAGCCTTTCACCCGATGACTTAGAAGCTCATTACGCCCTGTTTGCTAATGCGGAGTACTTGTTAACACAATTGGAAACGCCCGCTGCCACAGTGGCAAAGGCGCTGCAAATAGCCAAGAATCTTGGCGTGACGACTGTGCTAAATCCTGCTCCAGCGACGGCACTTGGCCAAGATGTACTCAAGTGGGTAGATATTATTACCCCCAATGAAACCGAAGCAGAAGCCTTAACGGGAGTTGAGATCAACCATATTGATGATGCACACATGGCAGCGCAACTTCTCCACCAGCAGGGAGTAAAGATTGTGGTCATTACCTAAGGTAGCCGTGGCGCATTTATCAGCAGCCCAGGTTTTAATGGGCTAATACCTGCGTTTGAAGTGCAGGCCATAGACACAGTCGCCGCAGGGGATACCTTCAATGGCGCCTTAGTTGTGGGCTTAAGCGAGGGCATGTCGATTGCTGCAGCCGTGGGATTTGCCAATGCAGCCAGTGCCATTACTGTCACTCGCCCAGGTGCACAACGTGCGATTCCCTATCGACAGGAGCTTTCGTACTAAAAACGTAAGACGTTCTGAAGTAGACGCCCTGCTTTAGAACAAAAAATTATAATTTATAAATCAAACACATAAATAATAGTTCCTGAGTACTTAGTTCACTCCAACTAAGTACTCACCTATGTTTACCGCTAACAATTTGCCGCCAATAACAATGCAAGCTTTCAACCTAAAGTTGCATATACATAATTTACACGCTGATTTCATTCCCATTTAATGAAGATTGCTTATGCTAGCAGGTGCATGTCCGAGTCAAAACGGCTCGGCTACCCTTGTTCAAATAAGGAAGTACCAGATGAAAGCAAAAAGCACAGCTTTACGTAACGTGACCAGCACTAGCCTAATCGGCCTAGGATTATTATTCGCTAGCCAAGCGAGTGCCAACGAATGTGAACTGAAAATTGCCGCCACTGATGCAATGCAATTTGACACTAAAGAGCTGTCTGTACCTGCAAGCTGTAAAGAAGTGACCTTAACCTTAACCCACTCAGGCACCTTACCAAAAGCAGCGATGGGCCATAACTGGGTATTAACTAAGGCAGCCGATATGTCAGCCGTAGCGACCGAAGGTATGAGTGCCGGTCCTGATGCAGCCTATGTCAAAGCCGGTGATACGCGCGTTATCGCACACACAGATTTAGTGGGCGGTGGCGAATCAACGTCTATCACCTTTAGCACTGCCGGTATGAGCGCTACCGAAGCCTACCAATTCTTCTGCAGTTTCCCAGGTCACTGGGCGATTATGCAAGGCAGTTTCAAGTTAAAAGCTTAAAGGAATGGCCTAGCCTCACCTTAAGTTAGTCAATAAAAAAGCGGATCTTAGGATCCGCTTTTACATTTCAGCCATTGCATTTAGCCGCACTAATCCATCATGGTCTTGGTTGGATGACTAATGGCGCAAAGCTCGTCATCGCATTACCGTTAGCGCCGTTCAAGTTAGGATATTCAACCCCTTCCTGTAAAGTGTAATACACATCGACAAAGTCATCGTCATTGGTGAACCAAGCATCCGGCATCACACTTAAAATACCATTGGTGATTTGCGGGATCAGCGCATAACCCTGAGCTTCAGGATCGGGGATCGACTTTAAGATCTGCTCCGCCGCTTCCAACAGCTTAGTGGCCAACACTTTATAGTTAGTACCATCGTCATGCTCCATTAAGATCATGTCCGCAGCCGCCCAACGATAACGCTCCCAATGTATGATGATTTGATTCGGATAATAGGTCGTATCCGCATAATCTAAATAGGGCATTTCGACGATATCGAGCACAGGCTCTTCACGGCTTGGATCAACCCCAGTCACTATGCCGTAAATTTCGGCACGACCAGAAATCCACGGCTCATGGTCATCCTTCAAGGATATTTGTTTGATCACTGTGGTTGAAATCGGCTTATCTGCCACCGCCTGTGTTTGTGCACGGCTCAGTAGCGCGCCCTCTTTTCTCGCTGACTGCGCCTCGGCAAATGTCGCCCGCATCACCTCTAAGCCAGCCACAAAGGCTTTTTTGCTATCGATACCGACCACAAACACTGGTTGCTGCGGCAGGTTATACACGTCTAATTGATGCACTTGTCCATGAATATCAAAGGCTTCAATATAATCCCACTGACGCTCGTCACCATCGGGCTCATAGGCAAATAGAGGAGACTCACCTTGCTGCCATGGGGTTAACATGGTTTCATCCGCCAGACGCACTTGCACCAGAGAATCTGCTTTGGCACTTAAGCCCTTCATTCGGCGAATCGACGCATCGGCTTTGGTGATCACATTATCATTGAGCCTATGCTGAGACAGAATGTCATCGGCATTTACTGCCAACTGATACTGGTTTATTTCAGTCTGTAAGATAGGCGCAAGCTGCGCATATTGATGGCTTAAATCTAACGCCAATGCCCGCTTAGTATTGGTTAACTGCGCTTGTGCATCCAAAGTCGAATCCTTTAGCGACTCTTGTAGTAAGCGTAACGCCTCTCCATCTAAGGCTTGGCCATAACTCAGGGTTGCCGAAGCCGACAAACACAGCAATAAACTGGATTGAAGTAGTTTCATAGGAGTTCCCTTACCTTGATAAAGTTAAACGTGCGTTCGAATTCCTTATATATGAGCACAGAGCAGCATCTAAGTAAATCAAATGATAATAGTTATCGTTAATTATTAATGGTATAGGGTACGTAATCTCGGCTAAATGCGATAAAAACAAGCTAATGACAGCATCAGTAGATCAGTCCAGCCGAACAGAGTGTATGAAGATAAACGAGGAAATAGAATGAAATGAATTGATATGCACAGTTTCGCAAGCGACAAAAACACAAAAGGCAGATCTTAAGATCTGCCTTTTGCTGTTCATCGCCAGAGTGACGTTTCAGAACGCTTTGAACGCTCCCTTACGATCACACTGGCTTGATAAGACAAGGTTAAACGAATGAGTGTTACTCTTCGTCGAAATCATCTTCATCAAGATCTTCGGCATCAGTAGCCGCTTCAGCCGCTAATGCTGCGGCTAATTTTGCTTTAGCTTGTTTCTCTGAGCGACGTTTATTGCGCTCAGTTAACGTGCCTAAAAACACTTGTAATTCAGTTAAGCCCCAAGCTTGCGCTTCGGCTTCAGTCGCAAAGCCATCGTGGCTCTTAGACACAACTGTTTTAGTTGATGTCATGCGACGAGTGATTTCAGTTTTCCAACCGTTGTCGCCCTGTGTCACGCGAAAATCGTATTTTTTGCCCTTGCTCATTCTGCTCTATTTCCTAAATGATGCTTGTCACGTTTGTCTTATCAAGCGAACCAAACGCTCATCATAAAACAAAAGGAGCGCAGTGTACTTGATTTCGGCCCAGAAAGATCGCCCAGATGAAAATATTCATGCCAGTTTCATCGACTCGCCCAGTGGAGTCAATGCTCACATCTAGAGCAACACTGTGCATATATCCCGACCGTCCTCTGTCTAAGGCAGTTTATCGCAAGCTAGCGTGCCTTAGATAATAGTCGTGCAAACGGTATATATTCTTGTTTATGTCATACAAATAGGCTTTTTCAGTCACATTAACACTTTAGAGTTTCTGATTAATATTAATAATTTACATCATTACTCATAGGTAAATCTGATGAAACTATACCCTATTTCGTCGCTCTCACTCGGCCTATTAATTGCCATGAGCGCTTTATTAGCCGGTTGCAATAATGACGATGATAACGCCGCTATCACGCCACCCACCAGCAAATCCGTTACTGCTCAAGTGGGAGAAAGACCCTTATTCCTCGTACGTCAGATGCAAGACAGCACACTTAAAACCCGCTTAGAACAATGCACCACTGACAATTTTTATCGCAGCGAATTTTCCATAGGTCACCGTGGCGCGCCAATGAAATTCCCTGAGCATACAAAGGAATCCTACCAAGCGGCTATCGATTCGGGCGCAGGCATAGTCGAGTGTGATGTCACCTTCACCGCCGATAAAGCTTTAGTTTGCCGCCACTCACAGTGCGATCTTGCCAGCACGACCAACATTTTAGCCATACCCGAACTTGCCAATAAATGTTCGAGCCCATTCACTCCTGCTGATGCCGCCAATGGCGTCAGCGCATCGGCAACCTGTTGCACTAGCGATATCACCCTCGCCGAATTTAAAACTCTCAAGGGTAAGATGGAAGGCAACAATCCGAAAGCGACCACTGCGGCCGAATTCATCAATGGTACCCCAAGCTGGCGCACCGATCTTTATGCTGGCAATGGCACCTTGATGACCCACGCTGAAAGTATTGAAATGTTTAAAAAAGCCAGTGTGAAGATGACGCCTGAGCTAAAAGCCGCCAGCGTATCTATGCCCTTCGATGGTTTTACTCAGCAGGATTACGCGCAAAAAATGTTGGATGAATACACTGCGGCGGGCGTCGATGCTTCGCAAGTATTCCCTCAATCATTTATCTTAGATGACATCAAATATTGGGTCGCCAACGCACCTGAATTTGCGAAGCAAGCCGTGTTTCTCGATGACAGATACGATTATAACAGCGCCTCTGATCCGCAGAACTCTGCCACTTGGTCACCATCAATGGCGGATTTAAAGACCCAAGGCGTCGAAATTATTGCGCCGCCACTCTGGGTATTAGTCGCCTTAGATGCGGACAAAAAGATCATTCCTTCTGAATACGCTAAGGCCGCCAAAGGCGCAGGGCTTAAGATCATCACTTGGTCGCTGGAGCGATCTGGTTTATTAAAAAATGGCGGCGGCTTTTACTATCAAAGCATTACCGAAGCGATAGATAACGAAGGCGATACCTTTGAATTACTTGATGTACTGGCGAAAGATGTCGGCGTGATTGGAGTGTTCTCCGACTGGCCAGCCACAGTGACTTACTATGCTAACTGTATGGATTTATAAGTCATCGATATAGAAAACAAAAAATGCGTTAACGATTAATCGTTAACGCATTTTTTTATTGCGAAAATAATCTATATCTCGCCGCGAGCTATTTAAACAGGTGCTGGATATTCTTTAAATCGCCCTTACCTTCGGCAATTTCTTCAGGCGTTAACCCTGTGACTTCGTGCGGGAAAACTAACCAGTCTTCAGAGGCATGAATGTAATAGTCGGGTTTTAAAGGCACTGCGGTATTTTTTGGCTTGTAATAAGGGCAAGCGATACGGATATCGGTTGGCATATTTAGGCGCATCAGTTGGCTGAGTTTTTCTTTTAATGCATGAATACTACGGCCAGAGTCAAACACGTCATCCACAATCAACAAACCGTCACTCGCGTTCGCATTTTCAACGATGTAATGCAGGCCATGCACTTTGATTTCTTTGCTTTGTTTGTCGGTGCCAATCCCATAATAAGAAGAGGTACGCACGGCAATGTGATCGGTTTCAACTTGTTTAAAATCGAAAAACTCCTGTACCGCGATCCCGATTGGAGCACCGCCACGCCAAATACCCACGATAAATTGCGGACGAAAGCCACTCTCATACACTTGCGAAGCTAATAAAAATGAATCTTCCAGCAATTGCTGCGCGGTAACAAAATACTTTTCTGACATGACACAGTCCCCATCACATTGATTTTATTCTTAGGTCGTTAAAGCTTATGACCCCTGTAAGGTCTGTTCGGCGGGTAAAGGTTCCCAAAACACTAGAACAGCTTTGCCTTAGCAAGTGTAGGCAGCCGCCGAATTTTGGGAGCGAATTTTATACCAAAAAAATGCGATGTGCTGCAGTAATAGTAAGAACTTGCGTGACAACAGACATTTATTTTGCCTTTTAAAGCCAAAAGCAACAAAAAGGCCACCCTAAGGTGGCCGATAAACAAGCGAACAATACCGCATTAAACGATAGGCGTAATCACATGCTCGCCTACTTTTGTCTTAGCACTATAACCACGGGCCGTTGCGACTTGGAAATCCTTCGACAAAATGGTATCCACATAATGCCAGTCGCTGCGCACCTCATCAGCGGTAAAGGTGAGCGTCATAAAGCCTCGGTCTTTTAAGTTAGCGTACTTAAGATCTGGCACTAACTCGACGATTGCCGCCTCGGTCGCGGGGATCTGTTCCGCTGGCAGATTCAAGTAATATTCAAGGCCTGGCGATGATACTGAGCTAGTCGCAAACTCAACACCCACTGTATCGCCTTGCACGTCTTTAAGCTCGTTTGCCCATGCATTATGGGTGTCACCCGCGATCACAACTAGGTTGAGATTTTTCGATTTAGCCGTACCTAAAATCACTTCACGCTCATAGGCATAACCATCCCAAGCATCTAAGTTGTATGGAATGGCAGGTAATTGCAGCAGTCCGATAACTTCTGGCGTGAGTAAGGCTTGATTGGCTTGAAGATATTGCAGCTCTTGGGCAGTCAGCGTGGGATCATTTGCCGCCGCACGGGCCGCTAACTTAGCTAAAGCCCCTAACATGGCAAATTGAGGAATGCTCATCTGCTGAGTGGCAATCGCCGCAGGCAATGACATCTTACCCATTAATACCTGCTGTCCCAGTACTTGCCACTTGCCTGTCGACTGTAGCAATGTGCCCTGCAGCCATAATAATTGCGTCAGCCCCAGCATAGTGCGAGTGGTCGAAGTGACATCAGCAAGGAAACGCTCTCCCGCAAACGAGCCCGTGGTAGGATCCATATAATCGGCATAATCGAGCTGTTTATCACGGGCTAATACGCGAGTATCCAGCATATGCAGATCGACGAGATTGCCGTAACTGAAGCTGCGGTAAATCTCTTCATGGTTCCCTTCACGCCATGGGCGAATCGGCAACCACTCGAAATAAGCTTGTAGTGCTGCTTCTTTACGAACAGCAAAATCCCCTTCGCCTTCGTTGTGATTCTCGGCACTATCACGCCAAGTATCATTGGCCACTTCATGATCATCCCACACTGTAATAAAAGGCACTTTCGCGTGTAACTTTTGCAGACTCGCATCGGTATGGTACTGACCATGGCGAGTGCGGTAATCGCTCAACGTCAGCAACTCATTGGCGGGTAACACTTCACGGCCCAATTCGGCAGCATGCTCACTGGCATAACCACCGCGGGCATATTCATAGATATAATCGCCTAAATGCACCACAGCATCTAAATCATCCTGCGCCGCCGCTAACTCATAGACGTTAAAATAACCGGCAGGAAAGTTAGCACAGGACATCACGGCTAATTTGACTGAGCTTACGTCACCCTCAGGCAGAGTGCGGGTTTTACCCACAACAGAGGTTTTATCACCCGTCATAAAGCGATAAAAGTAGGTTTGCCCGGCACGTAAACCACGGGCATCAATCTTAACCGTGTAGTCACGGCTCGCATTAGTGACAGTCTCACCTGTGGTCACTAATTGAGCAAAGGCCGCATCGCTTGCCACTTGCCAACTCACTTTTACATCGCCCTCAGATTCAGGCGTGACACGGGTCCAGAGGATCACAGCATCGACTGCCGGATCGCCACTGGCAATCCCATGTAAAAATTGCGCAGGTACAGAATTATCATCATTACTATCACTACAGCCCATCAAGCCGTAAGAGATCACAGCAACACCAACACCTTTGGCCGACATAGCCAAAAAATCACGACGAGTTACGGTACGATTCATTATTATTCCTTGTTAGATAAGGCTTCACTGGTATGAGGTCTAATAAGACCACGATTGTGAGATATCACTGTTACATATTTGTGACATCTTTGTCAGCCTTTTATGATATCTATCAATTCAAACACTTATACTGGATAGCGTACTTTATTTGTGCAGGACTGGCGTAGCTTACAGAGAAGCTGCTAACATCGGTGCAGGCTAACGCAGCGTGTGAAATGCACGCCAGAGAATGGCAAGAAAAGGAATTTATACAATGAAAGTCAGCGATATTATGAGTGATCAAGTCATCTGCATCAGCGATGGCGCCAGTTTGAAAGATGCCCACCATCTGATGCAAACCCGTGGCGTACGCCACTTACCCGTGATTTCTGAAATTGATGGCACCCTCGTTGGCGTACTCACCCATAAAAAAATGATCGCCAGCGTGATGTCTATGCTAAACAAATACGGCCAAGGCGCGCTCGAACGTAAAGAGCGATACACGCCAATCACGACAGTGATGGATAAAGAGTATCAGCATCTAACCGCCGACGAGCCCTTAACTGTGGTGGTGGAATATTTTATTGAAAACAAACTCGGCTGCTTGCCCGTCGTCGATGTCGATAAAAAGGTACTCGGTATCGTCACTTCATCGGACTTTATTAAGCTGTGCCGTACCCTGCTGCAACAGCAAGCGTAACGTTTTACGCTCCCTTTCTGCCATGTCAGCCTTTTGCTACACAAAGGCTGGCGTTGTATTTTTTATAAACTGTATTTTCTATAAAAAGAAAGGATTCCCTTGGCTAAATTACTCTCACAAGAACAATTTATTCGCGCCTATGAATGCGCAGAATTTGGCTGTTTTGCCAATCAACAACAACTCGCCAAATTACTCGCCGATCCCGATTACGACTTTTTACATCAAGACAGTACCTACTTTGGCAAAGCGACGACACAAATCACCTGTATCAGTGACTTACAAAGTATGGAGGAATTGCATTTTGTCGCGGGGAACTTGAATTGGGACGATCATGACCCAAACATGGTCAGGGCGATTATCGAACATCCACTGTGTGACGCGGGTACCGCCTTATTACTTTACTGGTACGGACAAGGCTTTTATTACTCCACGCCGGAGACGCTCGACACACCTTTTGGACAGCTATTCAAAACCATAACCGATAGATTTGTTACGCGCGGCTATGCCAGTTATAAAATCCATTTTGACCCGATTAAAGAATGTTTTATGCCCTCATTAGAAGACGTTCTTACTAGAGGATGCCAAATTCCAGGGGCTATTTTTGCCCCTTATAGCACTATGGAAATCGAAACCTATGAAGGGCACCCAAGGTATCTACAATTTAAAAATGAACTACTGAAATCGGGCAAATGGGGCAACCAATAAGCGTTGACCTTTTGATATCAGAACAGTTTAAGCTGGGGTTACTGGCGGAATACGCGTAAAACGCTGCCAGCGACCCGAGCGCCAACGGTGCACCATAATCAATCCACGCACCCACTCATCTGCCGCAACGGCCAGCCAAGCAGCCAACACGCCATAACCTAAATGCAAGCCAAAGAACCAAGCCAATAACACGCCAATGCCCCACATACTAAAGAGACCTATACGCACAGGGAACGCCACATCACCCGCGCCCTTGAGCGCCGAGATAATCACCAGATTAAACACTCGCCCTGTTTCAAGCGCGATGGAACCCGCAAGCAATAACGCTGTTAGTTGGATGACTTCTTCGTTTTCACTCAACCAGCCGACAATAACGAATCGCTGCCAGTAGAAGACTAATACTATGGTCAGTGAAGCGACAAAGCCCACCAAACAGTAACGCTGCACCCGAGTAGTGATTTCATCGAACCATTGTTTACCCACATAGTATCCGGTCTGAATTTGCGTCGCCTGCCCGAGTGCGACTGCAAAACAATAGATAAAACGGCTAATATTCAAGCCATAGGTGTAGGCCGTGAGCGATAAAGTGCCCATCTGGCTGATAAAGTAGATGATGGTCATCTGAGCCACATTGTAAGACAGCATCTCGCCAGCATTGAGCAGGCCAATACGCATCACACTCCAATAAGTGCTGCGCGGTAAAAGCTTAAGTCTTTGCAGTGGAAGCGGGATTTGCTTATGCCGGATCACCATCAGCATGATAAACGCACCGATGATCTGGCTGGTCACTGTCGATATCGCCACCCCTGTTACCCCATAAACAGGTAAACCAAAAGGTGAATACAGGGCAATATAATTACCGATCACGTTCATTAAGCCAGTGCTCGAGGTGACTAACATGGCCGAGCGGGTAAAACCGTAACTACGCAAAATAGCGGCGAAGGCAATGTTCATCACTAGCCCTATGCTCAAGCTGCCGCAAATCACCAAATAGTCATATCCAAAACCAGCCACATCGTGCTCAAGCGCAAATAAGCCGATAATGCCCTTAGCACCAAAGAACATAGATGCACCCATGACCAAGGCTAATACCAAACTCAATACGACACTCGCCACGCCTATGTCTATAGCCTGCTGCGGTTGGCCTGCCCCATTGCTTTGGCTAATCAAAATACTCGCGCCCGTACTCACCATCATGGACATGACCATCATGAAGAACATCAGCTGAGTCGTGAGTCCCACTGCGGCAACCGCATTATCGGAATAATGGCTCAGCATAAAGATATCGCTGATCCCAAGCAGAGATTGCAGCAAGGTCTCGATAAAAATCGGCCACGTCAGGGCAACTATGCCCATACGCTGTTGCAATGTTTTGGGTGCTTTTGCCACGAAAGATTCCTGCAAATAGAGAACGAATAACGAGTGTGGTCGCTGGCTCAATGTGTCGCTCAAACAGCATCTTGGCAACCTATATTTTAGCCAAGAGACTGAAATCCACTTTCACAAATAGACATCAAAGTGCTATCGAACGCACAATCAGGCGGACATTTAAGCGCATTAAGCCTGACAGTCAATTAAGTTGGTAATTTTCTTACAAGACACCCTACAACTCAATCTGTAATAGTGAAAAAGATGCCGACTGCAACCGTATTCATTACTAAGTTAATACCAAAGTTAATTTCCGCAATCATGATAGAGCTCATGGCTGAGTGTGAATCTAGGCTACCAATTCAATTAAGCTGCCGATAAACTCAGCCCATTGCAGAACAGCCGAGCGCACTAAAAATTGAGGGAGTATTAAATGAGCCAACTCTATTTAGAAGAGGGTATTAAACAATTGGTTAGCGAGTTTATCGCGGCGGGCTGCCCATCGGTGCGAGAGCAAAGTATTGAGCAACGTAGACAAGGTTATATTGCCAGCACTGTACTCGCAGGTGAGCCTGAGGAGGTGTTCGAGGTTAGATCGATTTCCATCGAAGGGGCAGAATTAACTCTGTTCAAACCCTCGGCGGCAGACAATTTACCTATCGTCATTTACTACCATGGTGGCTGTTTTGTCAGTGGCGGCGTTGAAACCCACAATCAACAACTGCGAAAACTCGCCAATGATTCTGGCGCACTGGTGATCGCCGTTCGCTATCGCCTCGCCCCAGAACATGTTTATCCCGCTGCCCACGACGATGCCTGCCATGCCGCAGAAGTCATCTATCAACATTGTCACCAATGGGGCGGTGATAACACTAAGATCACCCTAATGGGCGACAGCGCCGGCGGCCATTTAGCCCTAGTCACTTGCCTGCGTTTAAAAGCCAAAGGGCAATGGTTGCCACACAAACAAGTGCTTATCTATCCTATGCTCGATGCCACCGCGAAGAGCCAAAGCTATAGTGACAATGGCGAGAAATACATCATCACCCGCGACACCTTGCTAACAGGTTTCGATCTGTATTTAGATTGGCACCCCAGAACCGATGCCGAAGCCAGTCCACTACGCCGTGATGACTTAGCAGGCTTACCCGAAACCCATATCATCACCGCCGAATTCGATCCACTCGTCGATGAAGGTGAACAGCTATTTAGGAATCTATTAGAGGCTGGCGTAAATGCCCACTGCCGTCGTTATCTTGGCGTCATCCATGGTTTCTTCCAACTCTCGGGCGTGAGCCGTTCCGCTCGGGATGCCATGGTGCAGGTGACCAATATAGTGAAGACAGCCTAACGTCATACTTGATGATTAATTCATAAAAAAGGCTTTCTATCTAGATAGAAAGCCTTTTTTAACCGTTTGATATTTAAATTTAAACGGTTTTCTTTCGATACGCCAAGAACAACAAGACTATACCTACGGCTAAAAACGGTAAGCTCAGAAGTTGTCCCGCACTTAAGAAAGTTTCAGAGTAAGCCGCTTGGCTAACTTTAATCGACTCAATCGCAATTCGCGCACTAAACACCGATACCAGAAACAGGCCGAAAATAGCCCCATGTCTTTGTTTAATCTGCGTGTATTGATACAAAGCATACAGACCAATAAAGATAGCTAAATAAGCGAAAGCCTCATAGAGCTGTGCTGGATGTCTTGGCAACATGTCGACACGGGCAAATATAATGCCCCAAGGTTGAGTCGTAGGATCGCCTAAAATTTCTGAGTTGGCGAAGTTTGCCATACGCACAAAAAAGCCAAAAATGGCGGTGGCGATCGCGAGTCTGTCCAACAAAAACAGGAAGGGTAGCTTCACTTTACGTTGGTAATAATACAAGGCCAGAATTGCGCCTAAACCACCACCGTGGCTGGCGAGTCCGCCTTCCCAAATCGCCAAGATCTTAAGCGGATGAGCAAAGTAATAAGTCGGATCGTAGAACATACAATGGGCCAAACGCGCGCCCACAATAATGCCAACCACACAATAAATCAGTAAATTATCAAGGGACTCAAGATCGAGATTTTCCTTGATATAAATCCGCTTCATCACCTGAAAACCAGCAGTAATAGCAAGAGCAAACAGGACTCCATACCAATGTATTTTTAGTCCCATAAACGAGATTAATACAGGATCGAGCTCCCACACTAAGTGTTCCAAATTCAATTACTCCATAACACTTGGTACATAGAGGTACGCCAAAAAGCATGTTTTACGTGGTTAAACGCCAATAGACAAGCCTTGTTGCGGGGATATCTTACTATTGAGTCAAATTTAATGACTCAGAGCGACCTTGGTTTAGCCGAATGAGGCAATGTCAACCAAGTTACCATTTAACGAATCAACTGGCTAAATTTAACTGACTTTAGCGCCCCCCTAACGGCTCAGACGTTGGATGATGTCACTATGCTGTGGATATTGGGCTAACAAAGTTTGTTGGTTAAACAGCTCAAAATCATCAAAGGTAAAACCAGGCGATACCATGCAACCCACTAATGAAAAACCATCTTGATTCATGGCTGAACCAAAGATACAGCCCTTAGGGACTAAAAACTGTGGTCGCTCGGCCGCAGCTAAATTAAGCCCTAATTGCGCCGTCGTTAGCACCCCATTAGGATCAATCATGTAAATCGTCAGTGATTGCCCCGCATGGAAATACCACATTTCATCAGCTGTCAGACGATGGAAATGGGAAACCTCTCCCGTACGCAGCAAAAAATAGATACTGCTCCATAATGCCCGAGTCTGATCAAATGCCGTTTCTGAACGATAGGATGAGCGGTAATAACCGCCTTCAACATGCTGCTCTAGCGCTAAATGTTCAATAAAATCATCTGCAGTATGCATTATAAATCCCTGTGTAAAATTAAAACCACAATTAAGGCCCTAGATTCTACTCGAAAATCATCTGTCCACTAAGCACCGCAATGAAGCTTTTTGAACATAAGCACAAACGCTAAAGTTCAAGACATCACGACTGACTCGATACGATCGCAGGGCTTAGGTTTTAAGCCTCAACAGGGATACAACTCTGCGCCATCGAACGCTCTGATGCCTTGGTAAAATCGCGACGACAAATAAATTGTACGGCATATTGTTATGGTTTGTTGTTACCCACAAAAGCGGCTAAATTGTAATGAGTTCGCAGGATGCATTCGCGGCTAAAGCGCCAAAGAGTAGTTTATCTATGATAACTTGGACACGCGGACTTAAGGTTGGGTGATTTTCCACAGGGATTTTAATCAATGATCAAAATAGAAGAAATGGCTTTAGTCCTTGATGCACTTCCTGATCCTACTTTTGTTCTGTCAAAAAGTGGTAAATACATTGCCGTCTTCGGTGGTAAAGATGACCGTTATTACCACGATGGTAGTGGTCTAATTGGCTTGTATCTTAGCGATGTGTTAAAGGCTGATAAACTCAAATACTTTTTACAGGTTATCGAAAGTGCATTAACCAGCCGAAAATTACTGATCGAAGAATATGAATTGAGCAATAAAGATGTCAAAGGCTTACCCGATATAGGCCCAGAACAACCCATTTGGTTTGAGGGACGCATTCAAGCACTAGACTTTCTGGTTGATGATGAGCCAGTGGTGCTTTGGGTCGCCAGTAATATTTCCAAGCGGCATGAGCTTGAACTGCAACTACGTCAGCTCAGCGATACCGATCAGCTGACAGGGCTTTATAACCGTCGCCGCTTAGAACGTGATTTAACCTTCCAATTCGATATATTTCAGCGCCACCGTATTCCCACCTCAATCTTGATCCTCGATTTAGACCACTTAAAGTCCATCAATGATCAGTTGGGTCACTATGCAGGCGATCAAATCATCATCGCAGTTGCCGAAACCTGCCGAACTCAATTTAGAAAAACCGATAGCGCGTATCGTTTTGGTGGCGATGAATTTGTGATTGCCCTACCTGGGGTAGAGCATTCGCAAGCGGTTGAATTTGCAGAATACCTCTGCGATTGCTTTTACACTGAACTGCAAAAATATGCGGTCAATGGCTTGTTTGCCACCGTAAGCATTGGAGTCGCCTCTATCGAACCATTGGATAAGTCCTATGAAGAAACGCTTAAGCGGGCCGATGCCGCCTTGTATCAAGCTAAACGTAACGGCAAAAATCGAGTTATATCAAATACAGCCTGAGCGGGCTGAACATTTCAAACCACACATAGCAATAACAAGCGCCCTTAATAAATGATAGCCACAAGTGCTCATAAGAAGCGCGAATCAAAAGAGCAACAAACAAAAAAGCGAACCAAAAGGTTCGCTTTTAAACACATTAAACTAATGCCAAATAACAGAATTAATTCAGGTTTTTCGCAGTTTTACGGGCTTGATGCAGCTTCTTATAGCTTTCAATCAATCTTAAATGCGGCTCAATACCTTCGAGCTGCATGCTAGTCTTAGTTAAACCATAAAAACGCACTTTACCTGTGACTGAGCCAACGACGTTGTCCATCACTTCTTTACCGAACATACGGTTGAAGTTATGGATAAAATCATCAAGTTCTAACTCTTCATCTAAGGTCACTTCCAGCACAGCATTCATGGCTTGGTAGAACAGGCCACGTTTAACGGTATTGTCGTTAAACTGTAGGAACTCACCGACCAGCTCAATCGCGTCTTCGTGTGTACCGAGTGCCAAATAAATCAGGATCTTAAGCTCAATAATCGTCAGTTTTCCCCACACAGTATTTTCATCAAATACAATGCCGATTAAGGTGCGAATATCCGTGTAGTTATCGAGTTGGCTTTCTTCTAAACGGTTGACCAAATTAGCCAATTGCTTAGTGCTTAACGAATGCAGATTTAAGATATCTTCACGGTACGCCAGTGCCTTGTTGGTGTTATCCCAAATCAAGTCATCAACTGGATAAATCTCCGAATAATCAGGAACTAAAATACGGCACGCCGATGCGCCTAAATCGGTAAACTCGGCGATATACACCTCTTTACCTAACGCTTCTAAGATCCCAAACAGGCCGCTGGCTTCTTCTTCGCTGGTGCCAGAAAAATCCCATTCGCAGAATTCATAATCAAATTTACTGCTAAAGAAGCGCCATGAAATCACTCCTGTTGAATCAATAAAGTGCTCAACAAAGTTTTCAGGCTCGCTGACCGCCATGCTGTTAAAGGTCGGTTTTGGCACATCGTTTAAACCTTCGAAACTACGGCCTTGCAGCAATTCAGTTAGGCTGCGCTCTAACGCCACTTCAAAGCTTGGGTGCGCGCCAAAGGAAGCGAATACTCCGCCAGTTTTCGGGTTCATCAGGGCGACGCACATCACTGGAAACTGGCCGCCGAGTGAGGCATCTTTGACCACAACCGGGAAACCTTGCTCTTCTAAGCCGTTAATGCCCGCGAGGATGCTTGGGTACTTTTCTAGTACAGACATGGGCACATCGGGCAGGACAATTTCTTGCTCAATGATTTGACGTTTTACAGCGCGCTCAAAAATCTCTGATAAGCACTGCACATGGGCTTCTTGCAGGTTATTACCCGCACTCATGCCATTGCTTAAGAACAGGTTTTCAATCAGGTTCGACGGGAAGTAAACCGTTTCACCGTCAGATTTACGGGTGTAAGGAATCGCACAAATGCCGCGTTTGATATTGCCCGAGTTAGTATCAATCAAGTGCGAGCCGCACAGCTCGTCGTCTGGGTTATAAATCTCTAAACAATAGTCATCGAGAATACCCGCTGGCAGCGCATCGTCTTCCTCTAACGCAAACCACTTTTCATTGGGATAATGCACAAATTCGCTATTGGCGATTTCAGTCCCAAAGAATTGATCATTATAGAAAAAGTTATTATTTAACCGCTCAATAAACTCGCCGAGCGCCGAGCACAGCGCGCTTTCTTTGGTCGCGCCTTTACCATTGGTGAAACACATTGGCGAAGCCGCGTCACGAATGTGCAGTGACCACACGTTCGGCACTATGTTACGCCATGATGAGATCTCTATCTTCATTCCAAGATCGGCGAGCATGCCCGTCATATTGGCAATGGTTTGCTCCAGCGGCAGATCTTTACCCAGAATAAAGGTGCTCGATGCGCCATTAGGCTGACCCATCAACATGGCATTGGCGTCTGAATCTAGGTTCTCGACGGTTTCAATTTTAAATTCTGGACCCGTTTGCACCACTTTTTTAACCGTACAACGGTCAATCGAGCGCAAAATACCTTCGCGATCTTTCTCCGAAATATCTTCGGGTAACTCAACTTGAATTTGGAAAATCTGGTTGTAGCGATCTTCTGGATCGACAATATTGTTCTGCGACAGTCTAATGTTATCCGTTGGAATATCACGGGCTTTGCAATATACCTTCACGAAATAGGCCGCACACAGGGCTGACGATGCTAAGAAATAGTCAAACGGACTAGGGGCAGAACCATCCCCTTTGTAGCGGATTGGCTGATCGGCGGTCACGGTAAAATCATCAAACTTGGCTTCAAGTCTAAGATTGTCGAGAAAATTAACTTTGATTTCCATTGAATATGATTTCCACTAAATATGCGAGTCTGTAGCAGCCCATCGACCAAGTCGCGTCATTGGTAATGAGTCATTAAGGGTGAATTATCGGTGTTTTTGGCCCATTAGTCTTGGGTTAATTATGTTAAAAACCATAATCAGGGCATTTACGGCTGAGCTTGACGGTTTGAATAGCAGGGTTAAGCGAGTACTTAGATTGAGTCTCAAGAAGACGAGGAAACCAATGAGTCGCAGAGTAACACTCTGCGCAAAAACGCATTATGGATGTTTTTCAGTTTCTCGCTTAACCAACAGAAAGGTTAAATACATCTTAGTCGGTAATGACAAGGCCATGCCAAAGGCGACACACATAGCGCTGATAATAATCCCTTGCACGCCCATCGCCTCAACAGTTTCATTAAAGTTATGTAAGTAGATGCCCAACGCAATAAGACAAATGCCTACAGTAATGCAGATTTTCAGCGTTAGGATCAACTTTTCATTCGTCACAACCCTGCCCTTACTGTTCGCCACTATCTCCACCAGCACATCAGCCTGCACCAACTCTAGCTAATTTTGCATCAATTTAAGCTAATATAGTGAACTCATTGGGCCCGTATAGTGTTGATAAAGATCAAAAGAAAGGCCTAGATTCACAGCATAGTTAACGACTTTGGAATAAATCAACAGCGCGCATTTTATCGATTTCCATTACATTTTTGTTAACTTAAACACTTAAGAATGCGGGAAATTAGCTATACTCCCCTGCAATAAAAGAGATGTTCATCATGGAGTCGTCAAGCATGTCTAATTTCAGTCTACGTAATAAATTACTGCTGTTGTCGTTATTCCCTTTAATTTTTACTTTGTTCGTACTCATGACAGTTTCTTACTATGTCGAACAAGACGCCCTTGCAGATGAGGTAACGACCTTTAGAACTAAGCTCATCGGTGAACGTAAAACACAAATAAAAGAAGCCACCGAAATTGCCGCAGGAATAGTGCAGTATCAGTTGTCTTTAAAAGAAAATGGCAATGTAAACCAAGCGCTACGTGATATCCGTTTTGGCAGTTCAGGCTACTTCTTTATCTACGACTCCCAAGGCAAAAACCTATTCCATGCCGTCATGCCCAACCTCGAAGGGCAAAATAAAATTGATATGACAGATCCCCGCGGCACTAAAATCATTGTCGGTTTACTCGATGCCGCTAAAAAAGGGGACGGTAACTTCTCGTTCTACTTTCAAAAACCCAATACCAATGAGCAAATTGAAAAAATCGGTTACTCCATGATGATCCCTGGCACTGACTGGATGCTAGGCACGGGAGTCTATATCGATGATATCGACACTGTCGTTGAGGATTATCGTGCGACGGTCACTGAGCAGATGATCGAAAAATCCTATGCCATTCTGCTAATTGCGCTGTTACTCGCCGCGATTACTACCGTTGTTATTCTGATCACTGCCCAACGTATGGTCGCGCCAATTAAAAATATGGCGGACAACTTAAACGATATCGCCAAAGGCGAAGGCGATTTAACTAAACGCCTCACTGTGAAAGGTGAAGATGAAATTGCACAACTAGGTCAATCCTTTAACCTGTTTGTCGATAAACTCCAAACCATCATAGGCGATGTGGCAAACGCGACGGCTAAAGTTAAAACCGCCGCCAACGCGATTCACGATCAAACCAAAGTCATGTCGAGCCAACTCATCAGCCATAACAATGAAACTGATCAAGTGGTTACCGCTATTACTGAAATGTCAGCCACCGCCAGCGAAGTAGCGCAAAATACCACGCAAGTGGCCGAAGCGACTCACGCTGCCACTGGCGATGTAGCCAATGCCCAGCGCTGCGTCGATGCTTCTTTAGAAGAAATATCCGCGCTCATGGCGCAAATCAACAATGCGGCGGGCAGTATTCAATCCTTGAGCGAACAGTCTAAAAAAATCAACAACGTGCTGTCAGTGATTGGCGGTATTGCTGAGCAAACTAACCTATTGGCATTAAATGCCGCCATCGAAGCGGCCCGCGCCGGAGAACAGGGCCGAGGCTTTGCCGTGGTGGCCGATGAAGTGCGTAACTTAGCGAGCCGAACGCAATCAAGCACTTTAGAAATCAATGAGATGCTAACTGAACTGCACAAGCTTGTCGCACTGGCAGTAAAAACGATGGAAGAAAGTCAGCAAAGCTGCGTGCGCTCGGTAGACTCTTCCCGTGCAATTTCTGAAAGCCTAGGCTCAGTGACATCGGCGGTCACGGCTATTAACGACATGAGCACCCAAATTGCGACGGCGGCCACGGAACAAAGCTCTGTAACCGAAGAAATCAACCGTAATGTGTTCGCCATCCAAGAGATTGTGAATGAGTTACTCCATTCCAGCGAAGATGCTGCCAGAGTCAGCCAGACCGTGTCGCAGGAAGGAATTAACTTAGGTAAGCTCGTCGGTCAGTTTAAGATTTAAAAATATTTTCAATGGGTTGTAAGCTAAATAAGACATAGCAACCCATTGGTTTGCTGCAAATGTAAGATAAGGTCTCAGCCTTGCTGAGGCCGATGGCAGTGGAATTGAAGGATTCTAGGATCGTGGGATTTTTAATTTCAAAAAGTAAAACTTAAATCCCATTGCCTACGTATATAAGTCCAAATACCCAATCCAATAGAAATGGCCATGTTCTCAATATTTAAGAAAAATCCCTTAAAAAAATTAACTCAGCAATATAACGCCAAGCTTGAACAAGCTATGCATGCCCAGAGAAAAGGCGATATTAGATCCTACTCAATGCTGACCGCTGAAGCCGAGCAAATTGAAAATCAAATAAAAGTATTAGAAACAACAAACCATAAATAAACCTTCAAAGCAAAAACACTCAGCAGACAAACTACCAAGAGTCAGCTTGAAAACGTGCCAATCTGGCCTCTGTGACTGTGCATTGAGTCAATTGCATCAACTCACCTAAGGTAATCGCAGGATTGTCTGTGATAAGCCGAATCAGCTTAGCGTCTAATGGTTCAAGTTTGTCCGCATGTTGCAGCAAGGCTGACTCCAACTTTTTGATAAGATAACCAAACTGGCCATCTTTAGCTGTTAACTGCTGCGCCAGCAATGGCTCACTTTGTAAATGCGCACAGCAGGATTGGATCTTGATCGCCGCGCCAACAATGCACCAATTTCTCGAACGCCGCACACGCTTAAGCTCGCAATCATATTGGGTTGCAATCGCTTGAGCTTGTTTAACCGCCTCCCGCCCAATTCGATGAATCAGCGAGGGCAGCGAGATACTAATGTCGTCGTTCATAACGCTTGGTTCATCGCCGCTCTTTTATGCCTGCATGGGTAAAAGCCTGCTCGACTTTACATTCAAATACAAAAATTCAATGCGCGGCAGTGTACTCTGCCTCACTTTATTCTAAAAGCTCCGCCCTCTGCCGGATAAGATTTGATGCGATGACGCTTTGATACCAATCGTATTAAATATCTGTTCATTCAGCGGGAGTTCAACGCGCTTTAGACAAGGCGAAGGCTTGAAGGCATAGTGGTGCTCTGTCGAAAGCCTTAAACGCAGTATAAAGCGTGTTGCCATGAATTTAACATCGGCCGCCCTTCGGGAGCCTCACAGGCATCCCACTCCCGTGTTGCATTGACTTAAAAGGGAATGACCATTTCTGCGTCAATGCGCCTTGGATTGAAATGCCTGTGAGGCTCTGAACTGATTAGATATTTAATGTGATTGGTATGACTCATTAACCCACATATTTTGAGTGAGTTTCGCACCACGTTTGTAGCTTATGTTGTAAATCGCGCAGCTTCTTTGGGTAATGGCTCTGCTTGGCATAAACCATGTACAACTCATGTGGATAGCATTGCCATTGGGGAACGAGCAAAGTGAGTTTGTGCTGAGCGACATCCTCCTCTACCAAATAATAAGGCAGGCTAGCGATACCTGTACCACTCAAAGTAAGCAGATGTGTAGTGGCATAGTTTGAACTGCACAGTGCAGGCTCAAAAGTGAGCGTGAGACTGTCCCCCGCGAGTGGTTCAAACACCCACTGTGTTTCGCCCGAAGACAATAGACGATAATGGCGTAAATCATCAGGGTGACGAACTTCTGCGGCTGCGGGATGTGCGGGCGAAACCACTAAGACATGACGAATTCTGCCAAGATATCTGGCGATCAGATTATCGCTGTGCGCAATGCTTGTTCTTAAGGCGAGATCAAACTTGCCGAACTCAACATCTTGAATATTCTGCTCAAAACACAGTTCGAGTTTCACTTGAGGATACTCAGCAATAAACTGGAGCAGCATAGGACTCAGCAATTTTTTGCCCAGTTCCGTTGGAGCGGTGAATTTTAAAGTGCCACAGGAGTCCTGCGTTAAATCCTGCACTAAACGCCCAGCTTCATTGGCCAGCCTCTCGATTTCGCAGGCTTTACCATATAACGCTTGCCCTGCTTCGGTCATTGATACTCGCCGAGTGGTTCGGTGGAGTAATTGACAACCCATTTCATCTTCAAGGGATTTAACATGGCGCGACACTAAGCCTTTAGAAGCGCCGAGTTGTTCAGACGCAGTGCTAAAACTGTGCATTTTGGCAACCAGCATAAATGACTGCAGATGAGTGAGATTCATCAATTAAACCTATTAACGAAACAATGTGGTGATTATATGCGCTTTTTCTATTTAATTAACCAGACTATCCTCAATTTGTATTCAATTTAGGAGCATGTCATGAAAATAGTCGTAGTGGGTGCATCAGGCACAATCGGACAAGCCATAGTCCGCTTATTCCATTCAACTCAGCATGAAGTTATTCAGGTAGGGCGAACAACGGGGGATGTCCTGATAGACATTCGGGATGAACATTCACTCCATCAAGGGCTAGAAAAAATCGGTAAAGTCGATGCAATGATTTCGGCCATGGGTGACGTCGTGTTTAAACCCTTCAACGCTATGACTCAAGCAGACTGGTATACAGGGCTCCAAAGTAAGTTATTGGGGCAAATACAGTTAGTGCAAATAGGTAGCCAATACCTCAACGCTGGGGGCAGTTTTACACTGACCAGTGGCATTATTGCCGATGTCCCAGTAAAAGATGGCATCAGTGCCGCCACAATCAATGGCGCACTTGAGCATTTTGTTACCGCCGTCGCGGGAGAATTACCTGCACAGCAGCGAATAAACATTGTCAGCCCAACGGTATTAAGCGAATCGTTAGCGAGCTATCAGGACTATTTTCCCGGTTTTAGTGCAATCAATGCCGACATATTAGCCAAGGTTTATTTGCGATCAGTCATGGGCAGAGAAAACGGCCGAGTGCTGAAAGCCTTTTCCAGCTGCGGCACAGTGTCTTAACAGCAGTGTCCTAACAGCAGTGTCCTAACAGGACAACCTAACCTTGTAACGCAAGGCGCGTAATCAGTCACTGTTAAAGTCTTGAGCGTTGCGCTGGGATTGCCTACAATAGCGCACGCTTTTTCACTATAGACAACGACAGATCACGACCATGACCGACACAACATCATTACCTGCTTTACCGGATCGCCTTTCCGTTAACCCACGCAGCCCACACCATGTGGCAGAAATTTTCGAGCACGATATCGGTATTAAGCTCAACGGCAAAGAGCGTTTTGATGTCGAAGAATATTGCATCAGTGAAGGTTGGGTAAAAGTGCCAAGCAAATCCTTAGACCGTCGCGGCCAACCTCTTTTGCTCACAGTAAAAGGCACAGTTGAAGCGTTTTATCGTTAAGCTTTAGTGCAAAGAGCTGGATCATAACAACGGCCAATTAATATTGGCCGTTTTTGTTTGCCCAGCAGCAAATGATACTAACTCAATACTACTTGCTGAAACTGCACCAGTGTACTGACCTACTATTCGGAACAGCTATTTAGTCGATTTTTGGCGAAATGGATTAAATCAAATAGCATTATGCATGCCTACTTATTTGAATATCATCAAGTTTATTTGGGGATTCGCTAGAGAAAGCGTTAGAGAGAGGAGAAATAGTTGATGTCTCGGTAACTCCAATATATAAAGGTCCTTCCAGAATATCGGCAGGTATAACAGTAAACGCTCAAGATAGTGATGGTTTCTTTGAAAGCATTGCTCTTCTTAATCCTCGTGGAATGTAGATCATGACCCTATCAGTATTAAATAGCATTTTAACTCCCCCTAACTTCTCTAATGAATCTGGGATTGGTAAAGTTTGGCCTTCTATAGATGAAGGTCTTAGTTTCCCCAGTGATTACATTGCGTTTATTAATCGTTATGGCACAGGAAGAATTGCCGATTTTATTGCGATATTCAATCCATTTACTACAAATTATGACCTTGATTTTTTTGAGCAGAAGAAATCAATCATTGAGGATTTCAATTACCTTAATAATGAAGACCCAGAGTATTTTAAATATAACCTCTATCCAGAAATTAATGGCCTTTTACCAATAGGCGTAACGGATAATGGTGATTGCATATTTTGGGTTGTTTCCGATCTAAAAGACAGTGAGACATGGGGCACTGCAATAATCGCATCTAGATCGCCAGATGTAGAATATTTTGATGAAAATATAACCTCTCTATTGACTGGTTTATTGTTAAGAAAAATAAGATCAGGATCATTACCTAATAGTTTCCCTCCTAAAAATGTTACCTTTGAAAAAATTTAAACAAAAAATAAATGGTCATCCGCAATAAATCATGGACCGCCACGGCCAACCACTGCTACTCACAGTAAAAGGCACAGTTGAAGCCTTTTATCGTTAAGCCTTAGCGCAAAGAGCCGGATCATAAAATGAGTAAAGGCTAGCCGTGGGAACCCTAGCTAGCCTTAGATAACAAACACAGTCTTCCTTAGGTTATTGTTTGCGCACTAGTTTATCCGCAAGATAGTCAGCTAATTCAGCAAGAGGGATATGAGTCATCACACCGTCTTTGCGGCACTTAACTGACACACACTCCTCGGCCTCTTCTTTATCCCCAACCGTTAAGATATAAGGCACTTTTTGCTTGTGAAAGCGTTTCATTTTGCGGGCAACTGAGTTTTGACTGATATCAACCAACACTCGCATGTCTCGTGCTAAACATAGTGCGGCTAACTGACGGACAAATTGGCTGTTTGACTCATTCACTGAAGCGATAGCAACAGGTACAGGATGTAACCAAACAGGAAGGTTACCCTGTGAGACTTCCAAGAGAATCCCCAACCAACGCTCGATAGAGCCATACATAGCTTGGTGCATAATCACTGGCCGTTCGAATTCACCTTGCTCATTTGTGTACTGAACATCGAATCTTTCAGGCAAATTAAAATCAAACTGGATAGTGCCACACTGCCAGCGTCTTCCCATAGAATCTGTCAGTGACAGTTCAATTTTGGGACCATAAAAAGCCCCTTCACCAGCTTGATACTCGGCATCAAAGCCCTCAATCTGGCAAGCTGAATCCAATAGCTTTTGTGCTCGGCACCATTGCTCATCGCTGCCTAATGCCTTCTCAGGTTTAGTCGATATTTTTACGTCTAAATTATGGTAGCCGTAATCACCATAAACCTGCTTTGCACGCTGGAGAAAACCACGTATCTCCTCCTCTGCCTGAGACCAACAGCAAAAAACATGGGCATCATCCTGAGTGAACTGGCGTGCGCGCAGGCAACCATTTAACGAGCCTGAGGATTCATTACGGTGCACCAAGCCAAACTCAAATAGTCGCAGTGGCAAATCTCTATGGCTATGTACACCGCGCTTAAACAGCAAAATATGGGCAGGACAAGACATAGGTTTTAAAACATATTCATCCATGTTTTCCTTTCCGCCACCGAAAAACATGTTCTCTGCAAACATGTCCATATGCCCAGACGTTTGCCATAAATCCTTCTTCATAAAAACAGGCGTGTTCACTTCCTCAAAACCATTTCGGCGATACACCCGCCTCATGTGCTCTTGAATGTCTCGGAATAACGCCCAGCCATTCGGGTGCCAAAAAATCATACCCGGCGCCTGTGGTTCAGAGTGAAATAGGTCAAGTTGTTCTGCAATTTCGCGATGTGTTTTCATCATTCTCTCCTAAGTAAAATCTGAGCGAAATACAAAACCAAGGTATAAAAAAACCCTCTGGCGATTTCGCTCAGAGGGTTTTTTTAAAGACGCAAAAAACTACCCCCCGAGAATTCTCGTGGTGGTAGTGGTGGTGTTAATTGCGCTTACGTATATTTTTTTCATGCGCCAGTAATAACAAATCATCCCTATCGCAGCAAGCATTTTGTTTATAAAAAAAATAAATGGCAGACAAAATAAACGGCCATCCATAATGAATTATTAGACCGTCGCGGCCAACCTCTTTTACTCACAGTAAAAGGCACAGTTGAAGCCTTTTATCGTTAAGCTTTAGCGCAAAGAGCTGGATCATAACAACGGCCAATTAATATTGGCCGTTTTGTTTGCCTATTCTACTTCTGCGGCTAAACCATAGGCCTGGTAAATCTGTTTTACACGGCCCGATGCAGCCATATCAAGCAGCGCCCGATTAAGTTCATCGAAAATAGCAGCATGGGTAGAGTTACGGGACATACCAAAATAATGTTCGATCCGATTCGACTGACGGTAATCGGCATAGCTAAAACGATCGTAACCGAGCTGCTTGAAGGCATTCTCAATGGCGGCACGATCGAGCACCACCATAGTGTCGAAACGCCCCATGATAAACATGCGAGCCATGTTTTCATCATCGGTAGACTCAATTTTACGTAGCGCGGGATCTGTATTAAAACGCTCAAAATAAACTGTGCCCCGTTTAACCCCTACAGTAACCTGATACAAATCCTCATAGGACTTAATCCGTCCTTCCTCGCCGGCTTTTACGAGAAACAAAATATCGCGAGTCTGAGTGCCGATAGGACCAAGAAACCTTACAAATGCCTCTCGCTCTTCGTCTCGTATCGTGCGCGGCACAATGTCGACCGTGCCTACCCGCAACTCATGAATGCTGCGAGCAAAAGGACGCGCGCTCCATTCGACGCGATAACCGACCTTAGCCGCCGCTTCCTCAAGAATATCCTTTAACGGACTCGTCATAGTATTAGTTCGCTCATCAAGCACCATCTCAGGAGGACGATGCCGAAAATCGGCACGCAACACGTTAGAAAAAGTAGCCGATTGCACCTCAGCGGCGACAATGATGTCCGAGAAAAAACCACAACCAAGCACACACAGAATTGCGTAAACAGAAGGCAACGAAACAAGGATACTTTTAAAATACATAGAGATGCCCGCAAATTTATATGTTGCATTTAGCATAACTCAAAAAATCGAAAACTAAAGTGCATAAAACATAGGCCCAGCCTGTAATTGTGATAAAGCGCATTGATTAAACCGTATAGAGCGGGTTAAAGTGTGACCACAAAGTAAAAAGTGTGACCACTTAAGGAAAATGCAGGGCAAACTCGAACTCAATCATCGAGCACGCCATTTAGGGAAGAAGAAGCAAATCAGCAATGTGCGCCCAAACTCTAAGCAGACAAGTCTGCCACCACTTTCCAAAATAATAAGTACATTTGATTAGCGGGTTATGTCATCGGGTTAACTATTGACTCGCATTACTTCAGGGACGTAAATGACCGATTTCAGTAACAGTATGTTATCCCTAGCGATAATACTCTCCAGCATGTTTGCCATAGTGGGTGTCATGTATGGTTTGCTGAAATATCGCGATGCAACCGTAAAACTACCCGTCGATCGTGAGCAACTCACCCGTATTCCCGCTTATGGTCTTCAGCAACAAATACAAGATCTGCAGATGGACTTAATCGGCAGCATGCTGATGGGCGCGATGATAGTATCCCTGCCGTTTGCCGTAAGCAGCCTTAAAGCCCACATCACAGTCGGTCAATTTCCGTGGATATCTGTCACAACGGGTTTAATGGGATTAGCTTATTGCGGCTTTAAAACATGGAAAAACTTTTCCAAGCTCACCAAATTACGCCTCGGCCACACTGCTGAAATCGCCACAGCCAATGAGCTCATAGGCTTACAAGCATTGGGTTATCAAGTGTTTCACGATGTCCAAGCCGACGGCTTTAACATCGACCATCTCGCCGTAGGCAAAAATGGCGTATTCGCGATTGAAACCAAAGGCCGCCATAAACGGAACAAAGACCTACTCCAAACCAATGGAACTGGCCCAGGCTCTGGTAAAAAAGGCTATCAAGTATTTTACAAAGACGGGCGCTTAAACTTCCCCTCGTGGACAGAAACCAAGCCCATAGAACAAGCCGAACGTCAGGCCAAGTGGGTCAGCCAATGGTTAACCAAAGCCACAGGCTCCCCCGTCGCCGCCACCCCAGCCCTAGTATTCCCCGGCTGGTATGTCACAAGTCAATCAAAACCACCGTTCCCGATCGTCAACCACAAACAATTAGTCGGAACGATCCCAAAACTGAAAACCCAAGATCTTACCCAGCAACAAGTCGACACCATCATCTACCAAGTCGCCCAAAGATGCCTAAGCAAAAGCGAAGCGGGGAAATGATGATATTGAATAAGCTTACTCTGACCCGATTAATTTGGAATTTCTTATGTATATCAGAAAGGTAACGATTCACAACTACCGTAGTTTCCGCAATTTCGAAGCTAAACTTCAACAACTGACAGTTGTTATTGGTGAAAACGATACTGGTAAGACGAACTTTTTCACCGCACTTTCGTTACCGTTAAGCGGCAACCAAATAGACTTTAACCAGAAGCGTTTGAGTGTTTCTGACATCAACAAAGATGCCGTTATTGATTTTCTAACGTCCGTTGTCAATGATGACGCCGAAGATAATCAGCTTAAAAAGATCCCTAAAGTATCAGTAACCATAGAGTTCGCTGATCCAAAAAATGCCTATGAAACAGCACTGCTAGCTAAGTGGATTGTTACTGATGGAGATGAAGAAACTTACAAAATCAGATATGAATTTAAGCCTAAAGACGACAAAGACCTGCTTGAGGTCGTGAAGAAATCGCTCGCTGGTAAGACTTTAGATGAGATTAACTGGTTTACTCTACCCGTTGAGCTATACGACTACCAAGTCGTATCTGTGAACAACGAAAAGCCTATCGCATACAGTGACTTAAAACATGTCAGTGTCCATAGTATCAATGCTGAGCGAGATGACTTCTCAGAAAGCAATTCAATGAAGTCAAATAGCATTTTCACAAAGCTGCTTATGAACACTCTCAACGATGATGACAAAGGTCAGATCAATACGGCCTACTCTGAGTTCTTTAGTGCTATTGAAAAGACAGAAACATTCGACAAAGTCATTGGAGCTAATGACGATTTTGAGAATTACGACAGTATTATCAAGCAGTTTGAGTGCACTCCTAACCTGCCTAACTTGAAGAACATCTTATCGAACATCACTTTGAAATACGGTAATGAATTTCTGTACCAAAAAGGCTTGGGACAGCGAAATCTTATCTACATACTCATCCTGTTTGCTTACTACAAGTCATGTGGTGATACATTCAACTTGTGCTGTATAGAAGAACCAGAAGCACACTTGAGCGTTAACAACCTTCGTTTAGTAAGAGACTTCATTGAGAAAAGCTCAAGCAACAGTGGCTCGCTTGTACAAACTATCATTTCTACCCATAACCCATCGATCATCAACAAGCTGAAGATCTCTAATGTGTTGGCGTTTACTGGCGAGAAAGCAATTAGTTTGTCTGATACTCCAACTAAGCTAGTTGACTACCTAAGAAAGAGACCTAATTTCGACATCCTAAAGCTGCTGTTCGCAAATAAAGTCATTCTAGTAGAAGGCCCAACTGAAGAAATGCTGATCAGCACTTATTTGTCTAAACAACCAGTCCTCAACGACATTGATATCATTCCAATTGGTCAACGTGGTTACGCCACTTTCTTAGATATATGGCTCGCCTTGAACAAAGATAACCAGAACAAGAAAATTGGTGTTGTCCGTGATTATGACAATTCAGAGGAAGCTAAAAAGAGACACGATGCGTATGACACAGCGCATACGAATGTCACTGTAAGAACAACGACAAATTACACACTAGAAATTGATTTAGTAGAAGCAGAAGACAACCTAGCTTTGCTAAATGGTTTATTCAAAATGGATGGCGACCTCGCCGCAGTGTCCGAACACATGATCAATGGTAAAACAGCAAGAATGCTTGATGTATGTGATGCGATGGTTGATGAAGAGAACCCACTGGACATCAAGTTACCAACTCACATCGCTGAGGTCATTGAGGCGGTATCATGATAGAAGTACAGATTGCAGGAGCAGGTGCTGGGAAAACTTATGGCTTAGCAAAGACTTTGATAGAACACATCGTAGCGTGTACTACTCACAAAAAGACATTTGCACTGACATACACAAACTCAGCAACAGCGAAGATAGAACAAGAGATAGTCAAACAACATGGCTTTATTCCATCAAATCTCTGCATACAGACAGTACATAGCTTCTTGTTAAACGAAATCATCTACCCATTCTCGTCATTCACTCTCGGAGATATGTATAACGACGCATCAATAATGATGTTACCGAGTAATGTTAGATTCAAAAACTGGCACTTAAAGCGATTAAAAGATAAAAACATCATTCATGCCGAGAGCGTCTACAACATCGCTAAACAAATTGTTGATGAAACCACCAGCAAGCACAGCAACAGAGCGAAGAAAGCCAAAGTCCGCAGACTATTAGCTATTCTAGAGAGTTGCTTTGACAAGATATTCATCGACGAAGTCCAAGACTTAGATGACGATGCTCTACGCTTTTTCGAGGTACTAGGCAGCAACGATATTGACGTATACATGATTGGAGATCCAAAACAAGCAATCAAGTATCCCCAAGCACTTGATACTTTCGTTAAAAAAGTAACTCCAAAAGAATACGCAAATATCTTACCAATCAACAATCAAACCAGACGAGTCCCCACGGAGATCTTAGCTGTATCAAACAGCTTCTGTTATGAAGACCAGCAACAAGAATCACTATCAGAAGTAGTCGGTGAACTCATGTACATAGAATCGGTGGATAGACGATATGACAAGCTACTAACGAATTACATAGATGCAAAACAACTTGTTTGTATCGACAAAAAGAATGGTCGTTATACAACTTCGTCTACACACAAACACGCATTTCCACGAGAGATCGAGGAAATGATTCGTGAGTCTAACCACAAGAAAGACAAAACTTTGTTTGTTAAAGCCGCCTTTTCTGACTTTATTGACGTGTAGTGGCACACTAATTTTGGCCACCTAAATAGAGGTGATATTATTACCTCGTAGATGACTTTAGGTGAACACATGAGATCGACAACCAGAAAAACATTTAGTGCTGAATTCAAACTTGAAGCAGCCCAATTAGTCCTCGATAAAAACCATAGCATCATCGAAGCTGCAAAGGCGATGAACGTAGGTAAGTCCACTATGGATAAATGGGTGAGACAGTTAAAACTAGAACGCCAGGGTGGCACACC